>NZ_JBSFUY010000005.1:163097-439219 GCF_053592055.1 Streptomyces sp. NPDC002817 | reverse complement strand
CAGCGGACCGACTTCGACAAGCTGATCGTCGATGTCGAGACCAAGCAGGCGATGCGTCCGCGTGACGCCATGGCCTCCGCCGGTAAGACGCTGGTCGAGCTGTTCGGTCTCGCCCGCGAGCTGAACATCGACGCCGAGGGCATCGACATGGGCCCGTCCCCCACGGACGCCGCCCTGGCCGCTGATCTGGCGCTGCCGATCGAGGAGCTGGAGCTCACCGTTCGGTCGTACAACTGCCTCAAGCGTGAGGGCATCCACTCCGTGGGTGAGCTCGTCGCCCGCTCCGAGGCCGACCTCCTCGACATTCGCAACTTCGGTGCGAAGTCCATCGACGAGGTCAAGGCGAAGCTGGCCGGCATGGGCCTGGCCCTCAAGGACAGCCCGCCCGGATTCGACCCGACCGCCGCCGCCGACGCCTTCGGTGCCGACGACGACGCGGACGCGGGTTTTGTGGAGACCGAGCAGTACTGATCGGTCGTTGCCGGTGAGCATCCGCTCATCGGGTTCCTGACTCCGGTACCTGATACGGCCGGGGCAGACCAAGGAGAAAGAAATGCCGAAGCCCACCAAGGGTGCCCGTCTGGGCGGCAGCGCCGCGCACGAGAAGCTCCTCCTCGCGAACCTTGCGAAGGCGCTGTTCGAGCACGGCCGTATCACCACCACCGAGGCGAAGGCGCGCAAGCTGCGTCCGTACGCCGAGCGTCTGGTGACCAAGGCGAAGAAGGGCGACCTTCACAACCGCCGCCAGGTGCTCCAGGTCATCACGGACAAGGGCATCGTCCACACGCTCTTCACCGAGATCGGCCCGCGGTACGAGAACCGTCCCGGTGGTTACACCCGTATCACCAAGATCGGTAACCGTCGTGGCGACAACGCGCCCATGGCTGTCATCGAGCTGGTCGAGGCGCTGACGGTTGCGCAGCAGGCGACGGGTGAGGCCGAGGCCGCCACCAAGCGTGCCGCGAAGGACGCCGAGGCTGCTCCGGTTGCCGAGGAGACCAAGGTCGACGTGACCAAGGCCGACGAGGCCGAGGACGTTGCCGAGGAGTCCAAGGACGCCTGAGGCTCCGCCTCGCGTTGACAGAGCGGGTCCGTTCCTTTTTCAGGAGCGGGCCCGCTTTCGTGTTCCTGAGAGGATCTCTGTGTGAGTGACGAAGTAGAGCCCGGGTTCGTGCGGGTGCGGATGGATCTGTCGTACGACGGGAGCGAGTTCTCCGGGTGGGCCAAGCAGGCCGGGGGGCGGCGGACCGTGCAGGGGGAGGTCGAGGACGCGCTGCGTACGGTGACCCGGTCCCGGGACACGTACGAGTTGACCGTGGCCGGGCGGACCGACGCCGGGGTGCATGCGCGGGGGCAGGTCGTGCATGTCGATCTGCCTCGGGAGGTCTGGGGCGAGCATCACGAGAAGTTGCTGAAGCGGCTCGCCGGGCGGCTGTCGAAGGACGTACGGGTGTGGGCTCTTCGTGAGGCGCCCAGCGGTTTCAACGCCCGGTTCTCCGCTGTCTGGCGGCGGTACGCCTATCGCGTCACCGACAACCCCGGGGGTGTGGACCCGCTGCTGCGGAGTCATGTCCTGTGGCACGACTGGCCGCTCGACGTCGACGCGATGAACGAGGCCGCCGGGCGGCTCCTCGGGGAGCACGACTTCGCCGCCTACTGCAAGAAGCGGGAGGGCGCGACCACCATTCGAACGCTCCAGGAGCTGAGCCTGGTGCGAGGTGAGGACGGGATCATCACCGCCACGGTCCGGGCCGATGCCTTCTGCCACAACATGGTGCGCTCGCTGATCGGGGCGCTGCTGTTCGTGGGGGACGGGCACCGGGGGCCGGAGTGGCCGGGGAAGGTGCTGGCCGCGGGGGTCAGGGACTCCGCCGTGCATGTCGTACGGCCGCACGGGCTGACGCTCGAGGAAGTCGGCTATCCGGCCGACGAGTTGCTGGCCGCGCGGAGCAAGGAGGCGCGGAATCGGCGCTCGCTGCCCGGGTCGTCCGGTTGTGAAACCTGTTAGTTACCGCTCATTTCGCCGCAGATAGCGGACATGTCGCATCTTACCCGGCGTAAGCCTCCTTCCGACTCTTACGTCATCTACATAACTTCGGTTAATCTTTCGCAGCTCGGCCATTGGTTCGATTGGGGCGGCCGAGCACGGGTGGGGGTCGACGGGCCGGTGGGGCCCATGGGTGGTTTCTCTTTTCATGAGTTCAGTGGGTCCTGTACGGACCGGGGGACGTCGCAACGCGCGCCAGAACAGTGGACGGCGTAGGGCTGGGCGAAGTGGGAGCGCTCCACTGGGGCTGCTGCCGCTGCCGCCGACGGACAAGGAGAAGTACTCCTACGCCCGGCGGAACCTGTGGATTCTGACGATCAGTTCGCTGATCAGCTTCTGCTGCCTGGTGGTGAGCCAGTTCGAGCTGGCGAAGTCCACGCCGGTGCTGTGGATCTACACACCGCTGCTGGTCTTCACGGTCATCTACTACCTGATATCGCTCCGGGTGAATGGTTTCACCAGGGACTTCGACATCGCGTACCACAAACGGCTGGTCCACAACTGGCGGCCCGAGGTCTATCCCACGGTCGACGTGTTCCTGCCGGTGTGCGGTGAGCCCATCGAGGTGCTGCACAACACCTGGCGGCATGTCCGGGACATGGCCGACCACTACCCGGGCGTCTGCGTCCCGTTCGTCCTCGACGACGGTGCCGACCCGCAGCTGGAGGCGATGGCCCGGGACTTCGGGTTCCGCTACGGCACCCGCGAGAACCGCGGCTGGTTCAAGAAGGCCGGCAACCTGCACTTCGGGTTCGGGCAGTCCGACGGCAAGTACATCCTCATCCTGGACGCCGACTTCACCCCGCGCGCCGACCTGCTCCAAGAGCTGCTGCCGTACATGGAGTCCGACGCGGGCATCGGCATCGTCCAGTCCCCGCAGTACTTCCGGGTGCTGGACTCGCAGAACTGGATCGAGCGCGGCGCGGGCGCCGTGCAGGAGCTGTTCTACCGGTCCGTGCAGGTCTCCCGGCAGGGCAGTGACGGCGCGATCTGCGTCGGCTCCTGTGCCGTGTACCGGCGTGCCGCGCTGGAGACCAACGGCGGTACGACGCTGATCGAGCACTCCGAGGACGTGCACACCGGCTTCGACCTGCGGGGCCTGGGCTGGGACCTGCGGTATGTGCCGGTCGCCGTCTCCACCGGAGTGTGCCCGGACACCGCCGGCGCCTTCTTCAACCAGCAGTACCGCTGGTGCTCCGGATCGATGAGCCTGCTCGGCAGCAAGAAGTTCCGGGAGCGCAAGATCAAGCTCTCCAGCCGGCTGTGCTACATGTCCGGGTTCTTCTACTACATCCACACGGCGCTGTTCACCTTCGCGGCGCCGGTCATCCCCATCGTGCTGCTGGTGATGATGCCGGACAAGCTCCAGGTCGAGCATCTGCTCATGGTGGCGCCCAGCATCATCTACACCACGATCGTCTTCCCGATGTGGCACAAGGCGCCCTACCGGCTGGAGGCCTGGGCCGCCCGCATGATGTACGGCTGGGCGCACGTCTTCGCCATCTGGGACATCCTGCGCAAGAACCGTATGGGCTGGCAGCCCACCGGATCCTCCGGAGCCAAGAAGAACAAGACCCGCCGCTTCTGGATCGGCATGTGGGTCTGGAGCGGCGGCACCGCCCTGATCTGGGTGGTCGGCGCCGCGTACCGGACGTTCACCATGGACGCCCCGAACTTCGCCCTCATCCTGTCCTCCGGACTCTTCTACGCCCTCGTCGTGGCCCGCGTGCTGGTCCAGCCGCGCGAGAAGGAGGCCGTCTGATGCAGCTCCGCACCCGCACGCGCACCGCACTGACCGCCGTCCTGCTCACCGCGCTGGCCCTCAGCGGCTGCTCTGTGCTCGACGACTCGAACAACGGCTCACCGGCCGGACAGGCCGAGGGGGGTGGCGATCCGTCGCAGAGCGCGGAGTCGGACGTTCCCTACGACGTCACCCCGCTGCTGAAGCCGGAGAAGAAGTACTACGGTGCCGCCCTCGACGGCGCTCCCAACTCCATGAAGGCCGTCGACGCCTACACGACGATGACCGGCAAGCAGCCGAACCTCATCGAGTACTACGCCGCCTTCGGGGACGGCTTCGACGCCAGTGGTGTGCGCAAGGCATGGAAGGAGGGCGCCCTGACGCTGATGTCCTGGGAGCCCTTCGACACCAGCATCGCGGACATCGCGGACGGCAAGTCGGACGCGTACATCAAGAAGTACGCCACGGCCGTGCGCAAGCTGAATCTCCCCGTCGTGATCGACTTCGCCGACGAGTTCAACGGTCACTGGGAGAAGTGGGGCACGAAGTACGCGACCCCCGAGGACTACGTGGCCGCCTGGCGGCACATCCACGACATGTTCATCGACGCCGGCGCCTCGAACGTGATCTGGGCCTGGTCGCCGAACATCGTCAATCCGGTCAAGAGCGTGAAGTTGAAGCCGTACTACCCGGGCGACGCCTACGTCGACTGGGTCGGGCTGATCGGCTACTGGACGATCGACGACGACAACGCCTTCGACAGCGTCTTCGGTCCCACCATCGACCAGATCCGCACCTTCACCAAGAAGCCGATGCTCCTCCTGGAGACCGCGGCCATGGCGGGTGAGCGACGACGGGCCGACATCCGCAACCTGTTCGCGGGTGTGGAGGCCGACGACGACATGCTCGGCTTCATCTGGTTCAACCACAAGAAGCGTGCCGACTGGCGGTTGGAGGCGAGCCCGCTGGCCCTGCAGGAGTTCAAGCAGCTGGCCGCGGACGACCGTTTCGGCTTCGACGTACGGAAGCCGTGATGACCTCCCGACACGATCACTACACGCCGCAGCCCTACGATCCGTACGCCGACGACGACGGCAGCTGGTTCAACTCCAACGGCCGGCCGCAGCAGCAGTCCCAGCAGCAGGGGTACGGGTACGACGCCCAGCAGTACCCCCAGCAGCAGCCACAACAGCAGCAGCCGTACTCGGCCGGCATTCCGGAGCAGCCGCAGAGCGGTTACGACGACCAGCCGACGTACGCCCTGCGCACCGTGCAGTACCAGCAGGTGCCGGACGCGGACGAGGAGCCCGATTACCACATCCCCGAGACGCCGGAAGCCGGCTGGGACATGGCCACGAGCCGGCGGCGGGCCTGGGTCAGCCGGGCCGTGCTGCTGTGCATCATGCTCGTCCAGGCGGCGCTGTCGCTGCGGCTGGCCAACACCGCGTTCCAGGACGAGGCGCTGTACCTGGCGGCCGGCCACGCCGAGCTGGACCACCTCCTCAACGGCACCGATCTGCCACGCGACTACGCCGCGTACTTCTCCGGCTCCCCGCAGCTGTACCCGGTGCTCGCCGCGATGGTGGACGCCAAGTTCGGGCTGGCCGGGGCACGTTGTCTGAGCCTGCTCTTCATGCTCTGCACCACCGGGTTGCTGTACTCGTTCACCCGGCGGCTGTTCAACGAACGGGCCGCGCTGGCCGGCACCGCCCTCTACGCGGTGCTCCAGTCGACCGTCGTCATGGGCTACTTCGCCACGTACGACGCGGCCGCGGTGTTCCTGCTGGCCCTGACCACCTGGATCGTCGTCCGCACCGACCGGGCGCCCGTCTTCGCCGTGCTGCTGGCCGCGCCCGTCGCGGTCCTGGCGGTCGGGGTGAAGTACGCGTCCGCGCTGTATCTGCCGACGATCATCGTGCTCGCGCTGCTCACGGCGTGGCCCCACAAGGGCCGTAAGGCGTTCGCGCGGATGGTGCTGCTCGCGCTCGGCATCGGCGGCCTGGTCGCCGTCGGCATGTACACCACCGACCTGATGGACGGTGTGCGGCAGACCACCACCAACCGTGCCCATGGCACCGACACCACCGAGTTCCTGCTGGAGCAGTCCGCCAAGTGGGGCGGGCTGATGTTCCTGGCCGCCGTCGGCGGCGCGATCTCGTACGTGCGGCGCAGCCGGATGAACGAGTCGCCGCTGGCCCTGCGGCTGGGCAACCCCGGCTGGCGCTGGCGGGCCCTGCTCGGTCTGCTGCTGTGCGGCACGGCCGTGCTGGCACCGGCGTACCAGGTCCATCTGGGGACCGTGGTCTCGCTGTTCAAGCACGTCGGCTTCGGTCTGCTCTTCGCCGCGCCGATGGCCGGTGTGGGGGTGACCCGGCTGGTGGGTGCGCACTTCCGCTATCCCCAGCTCGGCATCATGCTCTGGACGGCGATGCTGTGCCTGGGCATCCAGCAGGCCGACTGGCGCTTCGACGTCTGGCCCAACTCCTCGAAGATGATCAGCGCCATCGAGTCCCATGTGGACCGCAAGGGCAACTACCTCGCCTCCACGCCCGAAGTGCCCGTCTACTACCTGTACGACAAGTCCGGCCACAACCAGTGGCACAGCCTTTTCGGCATGGAGTACAAGGACGCGAAGGGCAAGTACTACAGCGGCGACGGCGCCTACAAGGCGGCGGTCAAGGACGGCGACTTCGACCTGATCGTCCTCGACGGGCTCACCAATCCGCGGGTGGACGACATCATCGCCGCCGCGGTCAAGGGCAACTCGCACTACCGGCTGCTGGCCGAGATCCCGTTCCGCAACGCGAACGGCACGAGCGAGTACCGCATCTGGATCAAGACCTCCTGAGCACACCTCCGCTCCGAGGTAGAAAGGCCGTACTCATGCGGCTCACTGTCATCGGCACCGGCTATCTCGGTGCCACCCACGCCGCCTGCATGGCGGAGCTCGGTCATGAGGTCGTCGGTGTCGACGTCGACCCGGACAAGATCGCCGCGCTGCGGGCCGGCCAGGTGCCGTTCCACGAGCCCGGGCTGCCCGAGCTGATCCGGAAGCACACGGCGACCGGGCGACTGAGGTTCACCACCGACTACACGGAGGCCGGGGCCTTCGGCGAGGTGCACTTCGTGTGTGTCGGCACCCCGCAGCGCAAGGGCTCCGAGGGCGCCGACCTCACCTACGTCGACGCTGCTTTCGCGGCGATCGCCGAGCACGCGGCCGAGGACTCGCTACTGGTCGGCAAGTCGACCGTGCCGGTGGGCACGGCGGAGCGGCTCGCCGGGACGCTGGGCGTCGAGGTCGCCTGGAACCCGGAGTTCCTGCGGGAGGGCTTCGCCGTCGAGGACACGCTGCGGCCCGACCGGCTGGTCATCGGTGTCCGATCCGCACATGCGGAAACGATCCTCCGCAAGGTGTACGAGCCCGTGCTGGAGGCCGGCACCCCGCTGGTCACCGCCGACTTCCCGACCGCCGAACTGGTCAAGACGGCCGCCAACGCCTTCCTCGCCACCAAGATCTCCTTCATCAACGCGATGGCCGAGCTCTGCGAGGCGGCGGGCGGCGACGTCGGCGTCCTCGCCGAGGCGATCGGCCACGACGACCGGATCGGGAAGAAGTTCCTGCGGGCCGGCGTCGGCTTCGGCGGCGGCTGTCTGCCCAAGGACATCCGCGCCTTCGCGCACCGCGCCGACGAGCTGGGGGTCTCGCTGGCGTTCCTGCGCGAGGTGGACGCGATCAACATGCGCCGCCGCGACAAGGTTGTCGAGCTGGCGCGGGAGCTGTGCGGAGGTGCGGTGCTGGGGGCCCGTATCGCCGTACTGGGCGCGGCGTTCAAGCCGGACTCGGACGACATCCGGGACTCGCCCGCGCTCAACGTGGCCGCCCGTCTGCGCCTGGACGGCGCCGACGTCACGGTCTACGACCCCGAGGCGCTGGACAACGCCCGCAAGGCGTTCCCGCTCCTCGGATACGCGATGTCGGCCGAGGAGGCGCTCAGGGGAGCCGACCTCGTGCTGCATCTGACCGAGTGGCCGCAGTTCCGGGAGATCGACCCGGTGCGGGCCGCGTCGCTGGTGGCCCGTCCGCTGATCGTGGACGGCCGGGGGGCGCTCGACGGGGACCGCTGGTCCGCGGCGGGCTGGCACTTCCGCGCGCTGGGCAGGCCCGCGCCGGTTGAGGAGAGGCCCCTTCAGGGCCTCTAGGGGAGGGAACGGAAAGACATGACGGCCAACGACAGACACGCCGGCGTACCGGTCACCATCGTGATGCCGACGTACAACGAGGCGGCGAACCTGCCCAGGATGGCCGAGCTGGTCCTCGGTCTGCCGATCGAGGGGCTGCATCTGAAGATCGTCGACGACTCCAGCCCCGATGGGACGGGGCGGATCGCCGAGGAGCTTGCGGAGAAGTACAACTCGGACCAGGCCGCCGGGCGCCGCCGGATGAGCGTGCTGCACCGCACCGAGAAGGACGGCCTCGGGCGCGCGTACGTCGCGGGCATGAGTGCCGCGCTCGCCGAGGGCGCCGAGTACGTCATTCAGATGGACGCCGACGGCAGCCACCCCGTCGAGGCGGTGCCGCGGATGCTCGGCACGGCCGTGGCCTCCGGTGTCGGCCTGGTCGTCGGCAGCCGGTACGTCGAGGGCGGCTCGCTGGACGAGGAGTGGGGCAGGCACCGCGTCCTGCTGTCCCGCTTCGCCAACCGCTACGCCCGGACCGTGCTCGGCACGAAGATCCGGGACATCACGGCCGGCTTCAACCTGTGGTCGGCCGCCACGCTGCGTGACGTGGATCTCGCGACCCTGGACAGCGCCGGCTACAGCTTCCAGGTCGAGCTGAAGTTCAAGGCCGTCCGGGCCGGGCACAGTGCCGTCGAGATCCCGATCCGCTTCGAGGAGCGCACCGAAGGCGTCTCCAAGATGAACCTCTCGACGCAGATCGAGTCGGCGCTGGTGCCGCTGCGGCTGCGCATGCGCAACCGGCGGAGCTGAACCGGGATCCGCCGGCCCCCGGGGGCCGGCGGATCGACCCGCTTCCTACTCGTCGGCGGCGGCCGACGCCTGGGCCTCGCCGCGGCGGCGGATCTGGCGGAAGGTGAACTCGGCCAGGTCGTCGCCGGTGGAGAAGACCTGCGTGCTCTTCTCCGTGACGTTCTTGCCGTTGGTGAAGCCGGCGGTCGTGAAGTAGGCGTAGCGGCCGTAGGAGTTGGTCGTCGTACGGCAGATCGCGGAGTCGCAGAAGGACTTCACACCGCTGCCGGCCAGGGACCGTACGACGCTCTTGTCGTCGGCCTGGGTCTTGACCTTGGTCGCCTGTGCCTCGGTGTCGAAGACGGCCACGCCGACCGTCACCGCGACGCCGTCCTTGACGTACGTCACCCGCATCAGGCGCGTGCAGTCGTTGGCCTTGAAGATCTTCGGCAGGGTGCCCTGGGCGACCGAGGCGCAGTTCTTGGTGTCGGCCGTCGGGCCCTTCTTGTAGACCGTCTCGCCCATGGTCAGCTGCGTGCCCGGGAAGAGGATGTCCGCGCCGATCGGGGCGGTGTCCTTGGTCTTGCTGGAGACGAACTCCTTCGGATCCAGCGGCGGCGGGGCGCTGGTCGGCGCGAAGGACGGGGCCGTGGCGGACTGGCTCGGGATGTCCGCGGTCGCGGGCAGCGAGGAGGCGGTGGACGCCTCACTGTCCCCGTTCGCCGACACCACGGCCACGGCCACGGCGGTGCCTATCGCCACGGTGGCGAGGGCGCCACCGCCGATGAAAAGCAGCCTGCGGCGTTTGTTACGGGTCTCCGACGCCTCGGCGAGCGCGGCCCAGTCCGGGGTCGGGCCGTCGCCGCTGCCGGTCCACGGCTGCTGGGAATTCGGTTTCCAGGGATCCCACTGGGACGGGGGTCCCCCCTGCTGCCCAAAGCTCATGGGGCGCATCTTAGACGGGGGGCGGGAGGGGACGATGCGCGTACTCGTTTTGACCCGTCCGGGGCAGCGCGAGTACTCTTGCCGATTGTTATGCGTATTGGCTTGGTCGCTCTCAGGCGAGAGGCCCTTACGTAGGTTCCCTGGAGCAGTTACCAGTGGGCGGCATACGGGCAGCGTTCCCGGCACTGTCGTCCCCAGCTGCACGATCGCTTCAGTGATGCCATGTGTCAGCACCCATCCACTGAAGAAGAAGGCTGCGAAGTGCGTACGTACAGCCCCAAGCCCGGCGATGTGACTCGCCAGTGGCACGTCATTGACGCTCAGGACATCGTCCTGGGCCGTCTGGCTACCACTGCCGCGAACCTCCTCCGTGGCAAGCACAAGCCGACCTATGCCCCGCACATGGACATGGGCGACTTCGTCATCATCATCAACGCCGACAAGGTTCACCTGTCCGGCAACAAGAAGACCCAGAAGCTGGCGTACCGCCACTCCGGGTACCCGGGTGGTCTGCGCTCCGTCCGTTACGACGAGCTGCTGGCGAAGAACCCCGAGAAGGCCGTCGAGAAGGCCATCAAGGGCATGATCCCCAAGAACACCCTGGGCCGTCAGATGCTCTCGAAGCTGAAGGTCTACTCGGGCGACCAGCACCCCCACGCTGCCCAGCAGCCGGTGCCGTTCGAGATCACCCAGGTCGCGCAGTAGTTCCGGCCACACCCCTAAACAGAAAAGATCTGAGGAGAACCGTGGCCGAGACCACCGTTGAGCAGCCGGTCGAAGAGACCGAGACCGAGCTCGTCGACATGGAGAGCTACACCACCGAGTCCGAGGTCCCCGTCGAGGGCGAGTACACCTCGGAGTCGCTCGCCGGCCGCTTCGGCGACCCGCAGCCGGCCGCCGGCCTGGGCCGTCGCAAGAACGCCATCGCCCGCGTCCGGATCGTCCCGGGCACCGGCAAGTGGAAGATCAACGGTCGCACCCTTGAGGACTACTTCCCCAACAAGGTGCACCAGCAGGAAGTCAACGAGCCCTTCAAGGTGCTCGAGCTCGAGGGCCGCTACGACGTCATCGCCCGCATCGCGGGTGGCGGTGTCTCCGGCCAGGCCGGCGCCCTGCGCCTCGGCGTGGCCCGCGCGCTGAACGAGGCCGACGTGGACAACAACCGCGGCGCCCTCAAGAAGGCCGGCTTCCTCCGCCGCGACGACCGTGCGGTCGAGCGCAAGAAGGCCGGTCTCAAGAAGGCCCGCAAGGCCCCGCAGTACAGCAAGCGTTAAGCTTCGCTGCCTGCAGCTCGTACTCGCACGTCAGCAGTACGTCCGAACGCCCCGGCGGCACGCCACAGTGCCGCCGGGGCGTTCGTTTATCACAGCCTTAGGCGTATAACGGCACAAGACGTTCTAAGGCTTGTGCGATCGGATGATCTCCGAGTAGCAGCGCTCTTTCAGGAGGACAAGTGGGACGACTCTTCGGCACGGACGGCGTGCGCGGCGTCGCCAACGCGGATCTGACGGCCGAGATGGCCCTGGGTCTGTCGGTAGCGGCGGCCCACGTACTGGCCGAGGCGGGTACCTTCGAGGGCCACCGGGCGACGGCGGTGGTCGGACGGGATCCGCGCGCGTCCGGGGAGTTCCTGGAGGCCGCCGTGGTCGCGGGCCTCGCGAGCGCCGGTGTCGACGTCCTGCGGGTCGGTGTCCTGCCGACACCGGCCGTGGCATATCTCACGGGCGCCCTCGGTGCCGATCTCGGCGTCATGCTGTCCGCCAGCCACAACGCCATGCCCGACAACGGCATCAAGTTCCTCGCCCGCGGCGGGCACAAGCTCGACGACGAGCTGGAGGAGCGGATCGAGTCGGTCTACGAGTCCCACCGGCACGGCGAGCCCTGGGACCGGCCGACGGGTTCGGGCGTGGGGCGCGTCCGTGACTACCTGGAGGGCTTCGACCAGTACGTCGCCCATCTCATCGGCGTCCTTCCGAACCGGCTCGAAGGCCTGAAGATCGTCCTCGACGAGGCGCACGGTGCCGCCGCGCGGGTCTCGCCGGAGGCGTTCACGCGGGCCGGGGCCGAAGTGATCACGATCGGTGCGTCGCCGGACGGGCTCAACATCAACGACGGATGCGGCTCGACCCACCTCGGTCTCCTGAAGGCCGCCGTCGTGGAGCACGGCGCCGACTTCGGCATCGCGCACGACGGGGACGCCGACCGCTGCCTCGCCGTGGACCACACCGGTGACGAGGTGGACGGCGACCAGATCATGGCCGTCATCGCGCTGGCGATGCGGGAACGCTCCGCGCTTCGGGCCGACACCGTGGTCGCGACTGTCATGTCGAACCTCGGCTTCAAGCTGGCGATGGAGCGGGAGGGGATCAGCCTCATCCAGACGGCGGTGGGTGACCGGTATGTGCTCGAGGCGATGAAGGAGCACGGCTACGCGCTCGGTGGCGAGCAGTCCGGACACGTCATCATTCTGGATCACGCCACGACCGGTGACGGGACGCTGACGGGGCTCATGCTCGCGGCTCGGGTCGCGGCCACCGGGCGGTCGTTGCGGGAGCTCGCGTCGGTGATGGAGCGGCTGCCTCAGGTGCTCATCAATGTGCCGGATGTGGATCGGGCGCGGGTGGGGACCTCGGGTGAGCTGGCTGCGGCGGTTGCCGAGGCGGAGCGGGAACTCGGGGCCACCGGGCGGGTGTTGTTGCGGCCGTCGGGTACCGAGCCGTTGGTTCGGGTGATGGTCGAGGCCGCGGATATCGATCAGGCTCGGTCGGTGGCCGGGCGGTTGGCCGATGCGGTGAAGTCGGCACTGGGGTAGGTGCGTGCCGGGTTCGGGGTGGGGGTTCTGCGGGCTGCGGGTTCGTCGTGGCTTGTCGCGCAGTTCCCCGCGCCCCTAGGCGCGTTGCCCCTCGGGGCGTTTCCAGAGCCACTTCTGGAAGAGCAGGGTGGTTGTGCCTGCCAGGACGATGCCCAGCAGGTTCAGCAGGAGCTGGTTCGTCGAGCCGACCGTCTGGTTCATGTCGCCGTACGCCAGGGCCACCGCCGCATTCGCCGCTGCCGGGACCGTCGTCACCGAGATGGCCACTCCCACCAGGGCACCCGATTTCGACGAGGTCAGGGAGAGGGTGCCCGCGATGCCGGCCAGGACCGCCACCACGAACGAGAAGGCGTCCGGGGCGTAGACGAAGGCGGTGTTGGGGCGGTCGCCCTCCAGGTCGGACTTGTGGAAGAGGCCCAGGGCGTCCATGAGCCAACTGAAGCCCACCGTCAGGGCCATGGCCACCGCGAAGCCCACCAGCAGCGCGATCAGTGAGCGCAGGGCCAGCTTGCGGTGGCGTTGGACGATCGCCGTGCTGAACGCGGCCAATGGGCCGAACTCCGGGCCCACCGCCATCGCGCCCACGATCAGGATCGCGTTGTCGAGCAACACACCGCAGGCCGCGATCATCGTCGCCAGCGTGATGAAGGCCATGTAGGTGATGGAGAGCGTCGACTCCTCGTGCGTCGCGTCCGCCAGGTGCTCCCACAGGACCGCGTCCGCGCCCTCGCCCGGAGCGTCGTCCTCGGCCTTGTCGGCTCGCTCGGAGAGTGACAGGTCGATGTTCTCGACGGCGATGGAACCGGTCTTGTCGAGGTCCAACCGGCGTAGTGCGCCGATGAGTTCGTCGCCGGCCTCGCGGGCGACGTCGCACATCACGACGTCCCCGGAGGGGTTTCGGGCGGCGCCCGGCAGCACGACCAGATGTGTGGTGCCGACCGTCTTCTCGATCAGCCGGACCACGTCGTCGGTCTTCTCGGCCGGGGTGATCAGGCGCAGATGCAGCATGACGCCTTTTTAACAGGCCACCGGCCCGGCCGGGGAGTTCACAGCTTGCGCAGGCGCAGGCGTTGGACCTTGTGGTCGGGGCCCTTGCGGACGACGAGGGTGGCGCGGCCGCGGGTGGGGGCGATGTTCTCGATCAGGTTGGGCTTGTTGATGGTGCGCCACTGGGTGCGGGCGTAGTCGAGGGCCTCCTCCTCCGACACCTGCGTCCACTTGCGGAAGTAGGAGTCGGGGTTCTGGAAGGCCGTCTGGCGCAGCTTCTTGAAGCGGTTGAGGTACCAGCGCTCGACGTCCTCGGGGCCGGCGTCGATGTACACACTGAAGTCGAAGTAGTCGGCGAGGCCGACGCGGGTGCGGCCGTCCTTGCCGGGGAGGGCGGGCTGCAGGACGTTGAGGCCCTCGACGATCAGGATGTCCGGGCGGCGCACGACGAGCTTCTCGCCGGGGACGATGTCGTAGATGAGGTGGGAGTAGACGGGGGCCGTCACCTCGTCCTTGCCCGCCTTGATGTCGGCGACGAAACGGGTCAGCGCCCGTCGGTCGTACGACTCGGGGAAACCCTTCCTCGACATCAGACCGCGAGCCTGCAACTCCTTGGTCGGCAGCAGGAAGCCGTCCGTCGTCACGCGCTCGACGTGCGGGTGCTCGGGCCAGCGGGAGAGCAGGGCCTGCAGGAGTCGGGCGACCGTGGACTTGCCGCCGGCCACCGAGCCCGCGACCCCTATGACGAAGGGGGTGCCGGACTGGGCGCCCTGTTCGCCGAGGAAGGTGTTCAGCGCCCCTCTGAGGCCGTCCGTGGCACCGATGTAGAGATTGAGCAGCCGTGACAGCGGCAGATAGATGTCGCGCACCTCGTCGAGGTCGATGACATCGCCCAGACCGCGCAGCTTCTCGACCTCCTCGGCGGTGAGCGGCAGCGGCGTCTTGTGGCGCAGCGCGCTCCACTCGGCACGGGTGAGGTCGACGTAGGGAGTCGCCTCCGGCTTGTGCCGGTGGGCGCTCCGGGGCATCGAGGAGACCGGAGAGATCACAGTCCATTGTTAACGGAGTTTGAACGCGATGGCGGGTGGGGTCCGTCACGCGGCCGCCCCCGCAGAGCGGCGGAGGGCTCGTACAGCGGTGGGGATTTCCGATTTCGGGCAGGCGGCGGCCGGTTCGGGCACTGTTCGGGCGGGGTTTCGCCTCTAGGCTGCGGCGCATGTGCGGAATCGTGGGTTACGTGGGGTCGCAGTCGGCACTCGAGGTCGTGATGGCCGGACTGAAGCGGCTGGAGTACCGGGGGTACGACTCGGCGGGCGTCGCCGTGCTGGCGGACGGCGGGCTGGCGGCCGCCAAGAAGGCGGGCAAGCTCGTCAACCTGGAGAAGGAACTCGTGGACCGGCCCCTGCCCACGGGCGGGACGGGCATCGGCCACACCCGGTGGGCCACACACGGCGGCCCGACGGACGCGAACGCGCATCCCCACCTGGACAACGCGGGCCGGGTCTCGGTCGTCCACAACGGGATCATCGAGAACTTCGCCGCGCTGCGGGCCGAGCTGGCCGAGCGCGGCCATGTGCTGTCCTCCGAGACGGACACGGAGGTCGTCGCGCATCTGCTGGCGGAGGAGTTCTCCGTGACGGGCGACCTCGCGGAGGCGATGCGGCTGGTGTGCCGGCGGCTGGACGGCGCGTTCACGCTGGTCGCGGTGCACGCGGACGAGCCGGGCGTGGTGGTGGGGGCGCGGCGGAACTCGCCGCTGGTGGTGGGCGTGGGGGAGGGGGAGGCGTTCCTGGCCTCCGACGTCGCCGCGTTCATCGCCCACACGCGGTCGGCGATCGAGCTGGGCCAGGACCAGGTGGTGGAGCTGCGCCGGGACGGGGTGACGGTGACGGGCTTCGACGGCCGTCCGGCGGAGGTCAGGTCGTACCACGTGGACTGGGACGCGTCCGCCGCGGAGAAGGGCGGCTACGACTACTTCATGCTCAAGGAGATCGCCGAGCAGCCGAAGGCGGTCGCGGACACCCTGCTGGGCCGCATCGACGCGGCCGGTTCCCTCACGCTGGACGAGGTGCGGATCAGCGCGTCCGAGCTGCGCGAGGTGGACAAGGTGGTGATCGTGGCGTGCGGCACGGCCTTCCACGCGGGGCTGATCGCCAAGTACGCCATCGAGCACTGGACCCGGATCCCCTGCGAGGTGGAGCTGGCGAGCGAGTTCCGGTACCGGGACCCGATCCTCGGGGCGCGGTCCCTGGTGATCGCCATCTCGCAGTCCGGGGAGACCATGGACACGCTGATGGCGCTGCGGCATGCGCGGGAACAGGGCTCGAAGGTGCTGGCGATCTGCAACACCAACGGTTCCACGATCCCTCGTGAGTCGGACGCGGTGCTGTACACGCACGCGGGGCCGGAGGTGGCGGTCGCGTCGACGAAGGCGTTCCTGACGCAGTTGGTGGCGTGCTACCTGGTGGCCCTGTACCTGGGCCAGGTGCGGGGCACCAAGTGGGGCGACGAGATCTCCGCCGTCGTCCGGGACCTGTCGCAGATCTCCGGCGAGGTGGAGCGGGTGCTGGAGACCATGGAGCCGGTACGTGCCCTGGCCAGGTCGCTGGCCTCGAAGAACACGGTCCTCTTCCTCGGACGGCACGTGGGGTATCCGGTGGCGCTGGAGGGGGCGTTGAAGCTGAAGGAGCTCGCGTACATGCACGCCGAGGGCTTCGCGGCGGGCGAGCTGAAGCACGGGCCGATCGCGCTGATCGAGGAGGACCTGCCCGTGGTGGTGGTCGTGCCGTCGCCGCGAGGCCGGTCCGTGCTGCACGACAAGATCGTGTCCAACATCCAGGAGATCAGGGCCCGGGGCGCGCGGACGATCGTGATCGCCGAGGAGGGGGACGAGGCGGTGGTCCCCTACGCGGACCATCTGATCCGCATCCCGGCCACGCCCACGTTGCTGCAGCCGCTGGTGGCGACGGTGCCGTTGCAGGTCTTCGCGTGCGAGCTGGCCACGGCTCGGGGCAACGAGGTGGACCAGCCCCGGAACCTGGCCAAGTCGGTGACGGTGGAGTAGGGGCTGAGGGACCCCCCGTAAGGTGCTGCGCATGAGCATCATCGGTGTCGGGATCGACGTGGCGGAGATCGAGCGGTTCGCGGCGTCGTTGGAGCGCACGCCCGGGATGGCGCGGCGGCTTTTTCTCGACAGTGAGTTGTGGTTGCCCAGCGGGGAGCGGCGGGGGGTCGCTTCGCTTGCCGCTCGGTTCGCCGCCAAGGAGGCTCTGGCCAAGGCGCTCGGGGCGCCTGCCGGGCTGCAGTGGACCGATGCCGAGGTGTATGTCGAGGACAGCGGTCAGCCGAGGCTGCGGGTCACCGGGACGGTGGCGGCGCGGGCCGCGCAGCTCGGGGTGCGGTCCTGGCACGTGTCGCTCAGCCATGACGCGGGGGTGGCCTCCGCCGTGGTGGTGGCGGAGGCGTAGGCGGAGCCCACCCGTGGAGTCGGACCGCGGCTAGCAGATGGTCTGCGTGGTGTTGACGCGTGTGATGTTGCGGAACGTCGTGTTCGTGCCGCAGGGGCTCTCGCGGATCGACGAGTTCGTCACCGTGAGGTTCTGGACGGTGATGTCGTCGTTGTTGGGGAACTCCGAGCGGGCCGCGAGGCGCAGTTCGCCGCCGCCGGTGATGGTGCCGCTCTGGGCGGCGAGGCTGACGTTGTAGCAGTTCTCGATCAGGACCGAGTTGTTGCCGGTGTTCGTGAGCGTGACCCTGTCGATGACCGCTCCGCCGCTCTCCGAGACGCAGAAGACGCCCCTGCCGCCGCCCCGCGCGATCACCTCGCCGACGCGGATGTTGGTGGGGTACGAGCTCCCCACCCGGCCGTTGCGGTTGGCCATGCGGAAGGCGGCGTACCCCGTGCCGGTGCCGGCGTTCTCCGCGTCGACCCTGGTCACCGTCGCGTTGATCGTCTGGTTGAGGAGGAGGCCGGACTCGCCGATGTTGCGCGCGGTCACCGTGCCGATGGTCAGGCCGTCCACGCCGTAGGTCTCCACCGCGTGGCTCGACGCGCCGGACACGTACGCGTTGTCGATGCGGACGTTCCGCGTCCATTGCGAGGTGTCGCCGCGGTTGTCGATGCGTACGCCCAGGCCCGCCGACAGGCGCATGTCGAGCTGGCCGAGGGTCGCGTTCTGGACGTTGCGCAGGAAGACGCCGTAGAGGGGGCTGCCGGTGAGGTTCAGGTGCTGGACCTCGATGTCGCGGGTGCCGCGGGAGTAGACGGGGGCCTGGTCGCCGCTGCCCGTGCCGGTGACGTTGATGGTGCCGCAGACGTCGAGGGTCGTGTAGCTGGGGAGGGAGATGCGGGAGCCGGCCGACATCGAGCCCGAGCCGCGTACGACGACCCGTTCCTTCGCCGTGCGGCCCGACGTCAGGCTGTTGACCGCTGCCTGGGCCGCGGCGCGGAGGTCCGTGCCGGTGTAGACCGTCGTGCTGCCGCGGCGGGCTGTCCAGGTGCTGCCGTTGAGGACGGCTTCGGCCTGGTAGGAGCCCTCTCCGCAGGCCGCGGCGGCGGCCTGGGGAGCGGTGGTGGCGGTGATGCCCGCGGTCATGAGGGCGGCGGCTGCGGTGCCGGCGATCAGTGCGGCTCTGCGTCGCATGGGGGTCCGTCCTGTGTGTCGAACCAATTCGACTGAATCGATTCATGCTGGGGGGAGGGGGAGTTTGGCAAAGGCGCGGTAAAGCGTCAATGGCTGCGGCGAGGTTCGTCACGCTCGGGGGAGACTCGGACCCATGCGTACTGCGTACAGCGTGGAGACGGTCAGGGCGGCCGAGCGGGAGCTCATGGCACGGCTGCCGGAGGGAGCGTTGATGCAGCGGGCGGCCGCCGGACTCGCCGCCGCCTGCGCGGACCTGCTGGGGCGGGTGTACGGCAGCCGGGTCGTGCTGCTGGTGGGCAGCGGTGACAACGGCGGGGACGCCCTGTACGCCGGGGCCCGGCTCGCACGGCGGGGCGCCGGCGTCACCGCGGTACTGCTCGCGCCGGAGCGGGCCCATGCCGCAGGGCTCACGGCGTTGCGGCGGGCGGGGGGCGCGGTGGTGGGCGTTGCGGGAGCCGAGGACCTGGTCCCGCGGGCCGACCTCGTCCTCGACGGCATCGTCGGGATCGGCGGGAAGGGCGGACTGCGGCCGGACGCGGCCCGGCTCGCCTCGGTGGCCGGGGCGTCGCGCGCCGCTGTCGTCGCCGTCGACCTGCCCAGCGGCGTCGACGCCGACACGGGGGAGGTGCGCGGGGCCGCGATCCGCGCCGATCTCACCGTCACCTTCGGCACGCACAAGCCGGGGCTGCTGGTGGACCCGGCCCGGGAGTACGCCGGATCCGTGCGGCTCGTGGACATCGGGCTGTCGCTGCCCCTCGAGGCGGAGCTGGAGGCGTTGCAGCACGCGGATGTGGCCCGGCTGCTGCCGGTGCCGACGGGGGAGAGCGACAAGTACCGGCGAGGGGTCGTGGGGATCGCCGCCGGCTCCGCCCGGTACCCGGGCGCGGCGGTGCTCGCCGTGGCGGGCGCGTTGCGGGGCGGTGCGGGGGCGGTGCGGTACGTCGGGCCCGCCGGGGACGCCGTCATCGCCCGCTTTCCCGAGACGCTGGTGTCGGACCAGGGGCCGAAGCGGGCGGGGCGGGTGCAGGCGTGGGTCGTCGGGCCGGGGGCGGGGGACGACGCGGCGAGCGTGGCGGAGGTGCTGGCCGCGGATGTACCGGTGCTGGTCGACGCGGACGGGCTGCGGCTGGCGGACGTCGGTGCCGTGCGGGCGCGTCGGGCACCGACTCTGATGACGCCGCATGCCGGGGAGGCGGCGGCGTTGCTGGGGGTGACGCGGGAGTCGGTCGAGGAGGCCCGGCTGGAGTCCGTACGGGAGCTGGCGGGGCGGTACGGGGCGACGGTGCTGCTCAAGGGGTCGACGACGTTGGTCGCGGACTCCGGGGGCGGGGCGGTGCGGGTGAACCCGACGGGGACCGCGTGGCTGGCCACGGCGGGGAGCGGGGACGTGCTGTCGGGGCTGGCGGGATCGTTGCTCGCGGCCGGGCTCTCCGCGGTGGACGCGGGGAGTGCGGCGGCGTATCTGCACGGCCTCGCGGGGCGGTTCGCGGCCGAGGGGGCGCCGGTGGGGGCGCATGACGTGGCGGACGGGATCCGGGGGGCCTGGAGGGATGTGCGGGCCGGGTAGCCGGGGCTGCGTACGTACGAGTGACCTCCCCGCGTGGTACTCCCTGTCCTCGCGGGGCCCACGTTTCTCTGATCGCATGATCAGCAGACGTATCGCGCGCCGGAGTGTCACGGCGTTCCTCGTGGCCGCCACCGTGCTGCCCGCCGGAACCGCCTCCGCCGCGCCCCCGCCACCCGCCCCCGGCTCCGAGGCCGAACTCGTCCCCGGTGAGTACCAGCCCTGGCAGATCGACAGCCCCGACCAGGCCCTCGCGCCGCAGGTGTACGTGCCCAGCGCCCAGGAGGACGCCGTCGAGCCGGCGCAGGCCGCTCCGGGGGCGTACGACCTGGTCGAGTACGTGCCGCTCGCCGACGCCGTTGCCCGGGTCTCGTGCACCAAGTCACGGGGGCCCTATCAGCGACAGGTCGAGCGGTGGCTGAAGCTGAAGGTGGACGGGAAGCAGTCGAAGGCCGACTGCAAGGCCATCCGGGCTTTCCAGGTCAAGCAGAAGATCAAGCCCGCCATCGGGTTCGCGGGGCCGATCACCTGGTCCCGGATGCAGTACCTGTCCGCGAAGAAGAACCCCAATGCCGCCAAGAAGTGTCCGGTCCGCACGTACCGCGTCGCCTGTGTCGATCTCAACCGCCAGATCACCTGGGTGCAGAAGGGGAAGAAGGTCGTCTTCGGGCCGGTGCTCATGCGGAGCGGACGGGCCGGGTACAAGACCCGTACGGGCTGGTTCAAGGTCTACTGGAAGCACAAGAACCATGTGTCCACGCTCTACCACCAGCCCATGCCCTACGCGCAGTTCTTCAGCGGCGGACAGGCCTTCCACGCCGTCTACGGCAGCATCTTCACCACCGTCGGCTCCATGGGCTGCGTCAATCTGCGACTCGGGGACGCGCGCAAGCTGTGGGGCGTGCTGAAGAAGGGCGACCGGGTCTATGCCTGGGGGCGGCGACCCGGAGCGTAGGCGTCCGCAGGGACTGTCGGACCCCTCTGAGACACTGGGGGCGCCATGAGTGAGACACCTACCCCGCGGAGCACGCCCCTGCGTGCCCGCGCCGAGATCGATCTGGCCGCCCTGCGGGCCAATGTGCGGACCCTGCGCGCCCTCGCGCCGGGCGCGGCCCTGATGGCCGTGGTCAAGTCCGACGCGTACGGCCACGGGGCGGTGCCGTGTGCCCGCGCGGCCGTCGAGGCGGGGGCGACCTGGCTGGGCACGGCGACACCCGAGGAGGCCCTCGAGCTACGGCACAAGGGCCTGCGCGACGTCCGCATCATGTGCTGGCTCTGGACTCCGGGCGGACCCTGGCGGGAGGCCGTCGAGGCCGATCTCGACGTCTCCGTCAGCGGGATGTGGGCCCTGGACGAGGTCGTCGCGGCCGCCCGGGAGGCCGGTACCCCCGCGCGCGTGCAGCTCAAGGCCGACACCGGCCTGGGGCGGAACGGATGCCAGCCGGGGGACGACTGGACCGAGCTGGTCGCCCACGCCCTGCGGGCCGAGGAGGAAGGCCTCCTGCGCGTCACCGGACTCTGGTCGCACTTCGCCTGCGCCGACGAACCCGGGCATCCCTCCATCGCCGCCCAGCTCACCCTGTTCCGCGAGATGGTGTCGTACGCCGAACAGGCCGGGGTCCGGCCCGAGGTGCGGCACATCGCCAACTCACCTGCCACGCTCACCCTTCCCGAGACACACTTCGACCTCGTGCGGACCGGCGTCGCCGTCTACGGCATCTCGCCGAGCCCCGAGCTCGGCAGCCCGGCCGACTTCGGACTGCGCCCGGTGATGACGCTGAGCGCGTCGCTCGCGCTGGTCAAGCGGGTCCCGGGCGGGCACGGCGTCAGCTACGGACATCACTACGTCACCCCCGGCGAGACCACCCTCGGGCTGGTGCCCGTCGGCTACGCGGACGGCGTCCCGCGCCACGCCTCCGGCACCGGCCCCGTCCTGGTAGGCGGCAAGTGGCGGACCGTCGCGGGACGGATCGCCATGGACCAGTTCGTCGTCGACCTCGGTGGCGACGAGCCCGAGACCGGCTCGGAGGCGATCCTCTTCGGGCCCGGCGACCGCGGTGAGCCCACCGCCGAGGACTGGGCACAGGCGGCCGGGACCATCGCGTACGAAATCGTCACCCGGATCGGAAGCCGCGTTCCCCGCGTCTATGTGAATGAGGGACAACCGGGGTAACCGAGCCAACAGCAAGTGGTGGTCCAGCAGTCCGGCGAAGAGGAGCGGTACGTGAGCGAGAGCAGCGCGGAGGCTGTCGTAGCCGTGGTCTCCGCCACGGGGGCGGCCGGGAACTGGCGCAGGGCGACCGGGATCGCGGGTGCCGCGATAGGCGTGGTCGCGGCGGGAGCGGCGGCCGGTGTCGCCCTCGAGCGGATGACCGTCGGGCGCGGCATGCGGAAGAAGGCGCGGCTCGCGCTCGACTCCGCCGGGCCCTACGGCTCGCTGCGCGGCATGCCCGGCAAGGCGTACGCCGACGACGGCACCGAGCTGTACTACGAGGTCGACGACGTGGAGCCGGAGGGCGGGTCCGCCCCGCGCCGGCGCCGGCTCTTCGGACGCAAGGCCCCGCTGCCCGTCACCGTCGTCTTCAGCCACGGCTACTGCCTCAGCCAGGACTCCTGGCACTTCCAGCGGGCGGCACTGCGCGGGGTCGTGCGGACCGTCCACTGGGACCAGCGCAGCCACGGCCGGTCCGGGCGCGGGGTGCGGCAGGTGCAGGACGATCTGCCGGTCAGCATCGACGAGCTGGGGCGCGATCTGAAGGCCGTCATCGACGCCGCCGTGCCCGAGGGGCCGATCGTGCTCGTGGGGCACTCCATGGGCGGGATGACCGTCATGGCGCTCGCCGACGCGTTTCCCGAACTCATCCGTGAGCGGGTGGTCGCCGTCGCCCTCGTCGGCACGTCGTCGGGGCGGCTCGGCGAGGTCAACTTCGGGCTGCCCGTCGCGGGAGTGAATGCCGTACGACGGATCCTGCCCGGGGTGCTGAAGGCGCTGGGGCAGCGGGCCGATCTGGTGGAGAAGGGGCGGCAGGCCACCGCCGATCTGTTCGCGGGGATCATCAAGCGGTACTCGTTCGCGAGCCGGGACGTGGATCCGGCCGTCGCCCGGTTCGCCGAGCGGATGATCGAGAGCACGCCGATCGACGTGGTCGCCGAGTTCTATCCGGCGTTCACCGAACACGACAAGACCGAGGCGCTCGCCCACTTCATGGACCTCCCGGTGCTCGTGCTGGCCGGGATCGGGGACCTCGTCACGCCCAGCGAGCACAGCGAGGCCATCGCCGGGCTGCTGCCGGAAGCCGAACTGGTGCTTGTGCCGGACGCCGGGCACCTGGTGATGCTGGAACACCCGGAAGTGGTCACCGACCGCATCGCCGACCTTCTCACCCGGGCGGGTGCCGTGCCGGCAGGAGCTACCGTGGGTGGCTATGGAAGCACCAGCAGCACCGCACAACCCGGTTGAGACCGAACTGACCGTCACCTCCCCCGAGCAGATGCGTGAGCTGGGCCTGAAGCTGGCCAAGCTGCTGCGCGCCGGGGATCTCGTGATGCTCAGCGGGGAGCTCGGGGCGGGCAAGACGACGCTGACCCGGGGACTGGGTGAAGGGCTGGGCGTGCGGGGTGCCGTCACGTCCCCGACCTTCGTGATCGCCCGGGTGCACCCGTCCCTCGGTGGCGGTCCGCCGCTCGTCCACGTCGACGCGTACCGCCTGGGCGGCGGGCTCGACGAGATGGAGGACCTCGATCTCGATGTCTCGCTGTCCGACTCGGTGATCGTCGTGGAGTGGGGCGAGGGCAAGGTCGAGGAGCTCACCGACGACCGGCTGCAAGTACAGATCCACCGTGCCGTCGGGGACACCACCGACGAGGTGCGGCACGTGACGCTGACCGGGCTGGGGGAGCGCTGGGCGACCGTCGACCTCGGTGCGCTGACCGCCTGAGCCTGCGCGCGCTGTCCGCTTGAGCAGCGGTGGATGAATATTCCGACAAGACGTCGGCAAGTTATTGCATTTGCGGTCGTGTGCGTGGTCACATGGTACCCAGTTCGTAGTTAGGTCTACCTAACTACGTCCGCCCCCGGTGCTCAGGAGGCGTCCATGGCGGCCACGGAACGAGACGAGGCGGCGCCGCGTGTGGTGTCCGCGGTGCCGGTTCCCATGCGGGACTTGCTGGCGGCCTGTGCTGCGGCGAACGTGATTTCCACGCCGCCGCGGGTCCCCGACCGGGAAGCGGTACGGCCGTCCGCTGCCGGGCAGCGCAAAGCCGCCTGAGGTTGCTTCTTCGCCTGCGGGCCGGTGGGGGCCGGTCGCGCGGTTCCCCGCGCCCCTGGAGGGGCGCCATCGCTCAGCGGATCACTACGACCCGGTGGCCGATCGTCGCGAAGTCCCACATCGCGTTGCCGTCCTCGCGGGACTCGCGGATGCCGCCTGTTTTCGCCGTGGGGTCGTTCTCCGGTACCGAGCCGTCCACGGCCGCGCTGAAGCCGATCGTGACGCTGTCGACGCTGGTGAAGCGGACGACGTGCTCGATGGGGATGCCGTCGGTGCCGGTGACCGAGTTCGAGCGGGACGTGACGAAATAGGAGCCCGGGAGCGGGTCGACCGTGCCCGCGGTGACCTTGAAGGTGCGCTGGACCCTGTCGTCCTTGCGGACCAGCCAGACCCGGTCGTCGTCCACCGAGTACACGACCCGTTCACCCTTGCCGGAGCCGGCGGGCAGGGCGGTGGGGTGCCCGGTGTCGCGGGGCGCCTTCGAGGTGGCGGCCACGGGCTCACCGCTCTGGTGCGAGGTGCCGAGCGCGACCGGGACGCTCGCCGAGGCCTGGTAGGCGAGGACACCCACCGTGATCAGGGCCGCCGTGGTGAGCCCGGTCACGATCCCGGCGCTGGTGCTTGACACGGTCGTCCACCTCGTTGTCGTACGGCGTGATCCTCGGCGACGTTAGCAGTCGGAGGGCCTGCGACCGGGGCGGCGATACGCGCGGCGCGGGAGCCGTAGGCTGTTTGCGTGCTCTTGCTCGCTCTGGATACCGCCACCCCCGCCGTGACCGTCGCGCTGCACGACGGTACGGACGTCGTCGCCTCTTCGAGTCAGGTGGACGCGCGCCGGCACGGCGAGCTGCTGCTGCCGGCCGTCGACCGCGTCCTCGCCGAGGCCGGGCTGAAACTCGACGCCGTCACCGGCATCGTCGTAGGCATCGGGCCCGGTCCCTACACCGGACTGCGCGTCGGACTGATGACCGCCGACACCTTCGGGCTCGCGCTCGGCGTCCCCGTGCACGGTGTGTGCACGCTCGACGGGCTCGCCTACGCCGCCGACATCGACGAGGGCCCCTTCGTCGTGGCGACCGACGCGCGGCGCAAGGAGGTCTACTGGGCGCGCTACGCCGACTCCCGTACGCGGCTGACCGACCCGGCCGTGGACCGGCCCGCCGAGATCGCCGAGCAGGTCGCGGGTCTGCCCGCCGTCGGAGCCGGTGCGCTGCTCTACCCGGACACCTTCCCGGTCGCGCGCGAGCCCGAGCATGTCTCCGCCGCGGCGCTCGCCGCGCTCGCCGCCGAGAGACTCGCCGCCGGTGCGGAGCTCCCCGCCCCGCGGCCGCTGTATCTGCGCCGGCCCGACGCCCAGGTGCCGAAGAACTACAAGGTGGTCACCCCCAAGTGACCTCCGTGCTGCGCGAGATGCGCTGGTGGGACATCGATCCCGTACTGGTGCTGGAGAAGGACCTCTTTCCCGAGGACGCCTGGTCGCGGGGCATGTTCTGGTCCGAGCTGGCCCATGCGCGCGGCGCTTCGGCGACCCGGCGCTATGTCGTCGCCGAGGACGGTGGGCGGCTGGTCGGGTACGCCGGGCTCGCCGCGTCCGGTGACCTCGCGGACGTGCAGACCATCGCCGTCGCCCGCGACCACTGGGGCACCGGACTCGGCGGGCGGCTGCTGACCGAACTGCTGCGCGCGGCCACCGCCTTCGAGTGCGCCGAAGTGATGCTGGAGTGCCGGATCGACAACGTGCGCGCGCAGAAGCTGTACGAGCGGTACGGCTTCGAGGCGATCGGCTTCCGGCGCGGCTACTACCAGCCCGGCAACGTCGACGCCCTGGTCATGCGACTGACCACGGAATCCAAGGGCGGCTCCGCCGCGGGTTCCACCTCCGAACAAGGAACCGAGATCAATGACTGACGAACCTCTCGTCCTCGGCATCGAGACCTCCTGCGACGAGACCGGCGTCGGCATCGTCCGCGGCACCACCCTGCTCGCGGACGCGATCGCCTCCAGCGTCGACGAGCACGCCCGTTTCGGCGGGGTCGTGCCCGAGGTCGCCTCGCGTGCGCATCTGGAGGCGATGGTGCCGACCATCGAGCGCGCGCTGAAGGAAGCCGGTGTCACGGCGAAGGACCTGGACGGCATCGCGGTGACCGCCGGTCCCGGTCTGGCGGGCGCGCTACTGGTCGGCGTATCGGCGGCGAAGGCGTACGCCTACGCGCTCGGCAAGCCGCTGTACGGCGTCAACCACCTCGCCTCCCACATCTGTGTGGACCAGCTGGAGCACGGGGCGCTGCCCGAGCCGACGATGGCGCTGCTGGTGTCCGGGGGCCATTCGTCCCTGCTGCTGTCGAGTGACATCACCTCCGATGTACGGCCCCTGGGCGCGACCATCGACGACGCGGCGGGCGAGGCGTTCGACAAGATCGCGCGCGTGCTGAACCTCGGCTTCCCCGGCGGTCCGGTCATCGACCGGTACGCGAAGGAGGGCGACCCGAGCGCGATCGCCTTCCCGCGCGGGCTGACCGGGCCGCGTGACGCGGCGTACGACTTCTCCTTCTCCGGTCTGAAGACCGCCGTGGCCCGTTGGATCGAGGCCAAGCGGGCCGCGGGCGAGGAGGTGCCGGTGCGGGATGTGGCGGCGTCCTTCCAGGAGGCGGTCGTGGACGTGCTGACCCGCAAGGCCGTCCGTGCCTGCAAGGACGAGGGCGTCGATCATCTGATGATCGGCGGCGGTGTCGCCGCCAACTCCCGGCTGCGGGTGCTGGCCCAGGAGCGGTGCGAGGCGGCCGGGATCCGGCTGCGGGTGCCGCGGCCGAAGCTGTGCACGGACAACGGGGCGATGGTGGCCGCGCTGGGCGCGGAGATGGTCGCCCGGAACCGGCCCGCCTCCAGCTGGGATCTGTCGGCGGACTCCTCGCTGCCGGTGACGGATCCGCATGTCCCCGGCCACGACCATGTGCACGAGGTCAGCAAGGAGAACCTCTACTCGTGACGGTCGCGTTGATGTGGGAGGCCCGGGCGGTCGACGGGCGGGGCGAGGAACTGCTCGCCTGGGCGCGGGCGCAGCGGTTGGCGAGCGCGCCGCTGCGGAGGGAGACCTTCCGGGCGCCTCAGGACCGGGTGCTCGTCATCACGTGGTGGGACGCGGGAGTCGACGCCGAACTGCCGGAACTGCCCGAGCCGGACGCGGAGTTGGCGAGCCGGGCCGTGCACCGGTGGCGGTTCGAGTCGGTGGGCTCGGAGTAACGGACGCCGGTACGGGCGACGGGTCCTATGCCGACGCGGTCCCGGCGGGGGCCTCGCGGCGGGATCCGCCGGGGGAGTACGACAGCTTCCACGGCGCGTCCGTGTCGTATCCCCGCCACAGCACCTTGCCGTTCCTGCGCTCCCACTCGGCGGCCAGCCAGACCTGGCCCAGCCAGGAGAGCGCCGGCCACAGGGGGAGCAGGGCGATCCACGGTTCCCAGCCGACGGCGAGGACGGACGTGGGGACCGACATCACCGTGAAGAGCCACCAGTTGAGGGGGTGGCGTCGCAGGGAGACGACGTCCGCCGGGGCCGTCTCCAGGGGGACCGCGGCTTCGAAGTCCCGTATCTCGCCGACCCACTTGAGCCGGGTCGCGCCGAGCAGCGTGAACACCACCGTGAACGCGATCAGGCCGAGGGCGAACCTTCCCGCGCCGTAGGCCGTCATCGGCGCACCGCGCACGCCGCCCGTCACCGCCAGACTGACGGCGAGGGCGGCCAACGCGGTGTACACGGACCTCAGTTCATGGTGGACGTATCTGTCCATGGCGAGCCTCCCCCAGGCGCGGAGGGTCAGGCCGGTCCCGACACCTCCGTCTCGCAGCGCAGTACACGGTCCGGGCCCAGCACCCGTGCCGGCCCCGTGAGGTTCAGCCGGGTCGTGTGCCGTACGTCCGTACTGGACGCCGCCAACCGCAGCTCCAGGATGCCCGGTTCGACGACCCTCCGGAGTGAACGATCTGTGAAGGAGGACAGGTCGGTGTGGAAGCGGAAGGACACCCGGGCCGCCTCTCCCGGGGCCAGCTCCACGCGCTGGTAGCCGATCAGACGGACGTCCGGCCGGGTCACCGAGGCCACCGGGTCGTGCAGGTACAGCTGGACGACCTCGGCGCCCTCGCGGTCACCGGTGTTGCGGACGGTCACGGTCATGTCGTAGGAGCCGTCGGTGCCGATCTCCGTGTCGGCGGCATCGGATTCCCAGGCGAACGACGTGTACGACCTTCCGTGCCCGAACGCGTACAGCGGCGTCGGGTCCAGATTGCTGACCTCGCCCGCGAGACCCAGCGGCGGCTGGAGGTAGGTCCAGGGCTGGCCGCCCGGCACCTGAGGGACGCTCACCGGGAGGCGGCCCGAGGGGTTGACGCGGCCGGACAGCACTCCCGCGACCGCCGGGCCGCCCTCCTCGCCCGGGAAGAACGCCTGCACCGCGGCGGCGAGGCGCCCGTTCCAGCGGCCGAGCGCGTACGGCCGGCCGGTCAGCAGCACCAGGACGACCGGAACGCCGGTGGCGACCAGGGTGTCCAGCAGTTCGCCCTGTACGCCGGGGAGCCGCAGGTCCGTCACATCGCAGCCCTCGCCCGACGTGCCCCGGCCGAACAGGCCCGCCCGGTCGCCCAGGACCGCCACGCACACGTCCGCCTCCGACGTCCGCGCCACCGCCTCCGCGAAGCCGGACCTGTCGGGGTCCGAGGTGTCGCAGCCCTCCGCGAACGTCACCTTGGCGTCGGGGAGTTCGGTACGCAGGGCCTCCAGGACGGTCGGGATCTCGATGCCCATCGGGATGTCCGGGTGCTGGGTCAGGACGTGGGACGGGAAGGAGTAGCAGCCGAGCATCGCCAGGGCGTCGGCGGCCCTCGGGCCCACCACTGCGATCCTCGTGTCCGGGGACAGCGGGAGGACACCGTCCGGGTTGTCCAGCAGGACCACCGACTCTTCGGCGAGGCGGCGGGCCAGGGCGCGGTTCGCCGTCGAGTCGAGGTCGATCCGGGCGGTCGGCTCGGGGGTCCAGTCCTCGTCCAGGAGGCCCAGCTCGCACTTCTGGAGCAGGACCCGGCGGACCGCCCGGTCGACCAGCTCCTCGGGGATCTCGCCCGCCCGCACGGCGTCGAGGAGCGGCTTTCCGTAGCACTTCAGGGTGGGCAGCTCGACGTCGAGGCCGGCCGCGAGGGCCGCGTGGGCCGCCTCCGCCTCCGAGCCGGCGACCCGGTGCTGGCTCTGGAGGAAGCCGATGCCGAAGTAGTCGGCGACGACCGTGCCGGTGAAGCCCCATTCCTCGCGCAGGAGTCCGGTCAGCAGGCCCGGGTCCGCCGAGGCCGGGACGCCGTCCGTCTCGTTGTACGCCGCCATCACCGAGCGCGCCCCGCCCTCGCGCAGCGCCATCTGGAACGGCGGCAGGGTCACGTCCGAGAGCTCCCGGACGCCGGCCCGTACCGGCGCCTGGTTGCGGGCGCCCGCGGAGGACGCGTACCCGGCGAAGTGCTTGAGCGTGGCGACGATCCCGGCCGACTCCAGGCCCCGGACGTAGGCGGCGCCGATGGTGCCGACGAGGTACGGGTCCTCGCCGACGGTCTCCTCGACCCGCCCCCAGCGCGGGTCGCGGACGACGTCCAGGACCGGGGCGAGGCCCTGGTGGACGCCGACCGCGCGCAGGTCCTGGCCGATGTTGCGGGCCATCTTCTCGACGAGCGGCGGGTCGAAGCTCGCGCCCCAGGCGAGCGGGACCGGATAGGCGGTGGCCTGCCAGGCCGTGAAGCCGGCCAGGCACTCCTCGTGGGCGAGTGCCGGGATGCCGAAGCGGCCTGCCGCCGCGATACGGCGCTGGGCGCGGGCCAGTGCCTGCGCGCCCAGCGCCGGGTCCACGGGGGCGGTGCCGAAGGAGCGGGTCAGCTGGCCGAGTCCATGGGAGATCAGCTCGGACCAGTCATCGTCATTGAAGTCGGCGGTCATCTCTCGCTGCAGCGGCGCGACTCCCCCGCCGTCCGCGCTGGCGCCCACCCACACGCCGTACAGCTGGGCGGTCTTCTCCTGAAGGGTCATCCGGGAGAGAAGGTCGTCGACGCGGGCGGCGGCGGGCAGGGCGCGGTCACGCCAGGGGGCGGTGGTCATGAAACTCCTGTCAGGGTGAAGGCCCTCACGAATGTCCCTAATCGAATGTCCCTAACGAATGTTTCGATATGCATGCCGAATGTTTTGGGAACCTAGGCGGGCCGGAAGGGTTCGTCAAGAGGTCGTGCAGGGATACGATCGCCGCCATGACACCCCCGGAGCCCGCTGAATCCCGGGCGACAGCCCCAGCAACCGGCCGCTCGTCGCAGACCGCAACGCTCGCCGAGATCGCCCGCGAGGCCGGCGTCTCGGCGCCGACTGTTTCGAAGGTGCTGAACGGCCGCGCCGACGTCGCCCCGGCGACCCGCACCCGCGTGGAGGAACTGCTGCGCGCCCACGGCTACCGGCGCCGCCGGGCCGAGGCGAGCCGTTCGCCCCTGATCGACCTGGTCTTCCACGAACTGGAGAGCGCCTGGGCGATGGAGGTCATCCGGGGCGTGGAGAACGTCGCCCGGGACTCCGGGCTGAGCGTGGTGCTCAGCGAGAGCGCGGGGCGGCTCACGCCCGGGCGGACCTGGGCCGACCAGGTCGCCGCCCGGCGGCCGCACGGGGTGATCCTCGTGCTGTCCGGGCTCGACGAGTCCCAGCGCGCGCTGCTCACCAGCCGGTCGATCCCGTTCGTCGTCATGGACCCGGCCGGCGACCCCGGTGCCGACGTGCCCTCCATCGGCGCCACCAACTGGCAGGGCGGGCTCGCCGCCACCCGGCATCTCGTCGACCTCGGGCACACCCGGATCGGCGCGATCAGCGGGCCGTCCCGGATGATGTGCAGCCGCGCCCGCATCGACGGCTACCGGGCCGCCCTGGAGACCGCCGGGCTGCCCGTCGACCCCTCGCTCGTCAAGAACGGTGACTTCCATCACGAGGCCGGCTACCGGCAGGGTCTGGAGCTGCTGCGCCGTCCGGACCGGCCGACCGCCGTCTTCGCCGGGAACGACCTCCAGGCGCTCGGGCTGTACGAGGCCGCGCGCGAGCTGGGGCTCAGGATCCCGGAGGACCTGAGCGTGGTCGGGTTCGACGATCTGCCCGTCGCGCCCTGGGTGGGGCCGCCGCTGACGACCGTACGGCAGCCGCTGACCGAGATGGCCGAGGCGGCGGCCAAGCTCGTGCTCGATCTGGCACGTGAGGAGGGGTCTCCGGCGGCCACGCGGGTGGAGCTGGCGACGAGCCTGGTGGTGCGCAGCAGTACCGCCGGGCCGCCGGTGGCCGGAAGTTGACGTATTGACGGGTGGGGCCGCCACCCCCACACTCCTCCGAAGTCAATCGGCTGCACGACCGAAACTTTCGGAGGCACCCGCAGTGAGATCCTCCAGAACTTCGCTACGTGTACGACTCGCCGCTCTGCTGGCCGGAGCGGCCACCGTCGGCACCCTGGTGACCGCAGGCGCGACCACCGCGCACGCCGCCGACACCCCGCTGCGCGACCTCGCGGCCGCCAAGGGCAAGGCCATGGGTACGGCGGTCACCGGCTCCAAGCTGACCGGGACCTACGGTGACATCGCCGGGGCTCAGTTCAACTGGCTGACCCCCGGCAACGCCATGAAGTGGGGGTCGGTCGAGCCGACCCAGGGGAACTTCAACTGGACGGAGGCGGACCAGATCGTCGCCTTCGCCGAGGCCCACGATCAGGAGGTGCGCGGTCACACCCTGGTCTGGCACAGCCAGAACCCGAGCTGGCTGACGAACGGCACCTGGACCCCGGCCCAGCTGAGCACGCTGCTGAACGACCACATCGCCACCGAGGTCGGCCGGTACAAGGGGCGGCTCGCCGCCTGGGACGTCGTCAACGAGCCCTTCAACGAGGACGGCACCTACCGCCAGACCCTCTGGTACAACGGCCTCGGCACCGGCTACATCGCCCAGGCCCTCACCGCCGCCCGCGCCGCGGACCCGGACGCCAAGCTGTACATCAACGACTACAACGTCGAGGGCGTCAACGCGAAGAGCACCGCCCTCTACAACCTGGTCAAGTCGCTGAAGGAGCAGGGCGTCCCGATCGACGGCGTCGGCCTCCAGGCTCACCTCATCCTCGGCCAGGTGCCCTCCACCCTCCAGCAGAACATCCAGCGCTTCGCCGACCTCGGCGTCGACGTGGCCATCACCGAGCTGGACATCCGGATGGCGCTGCCGTCCGACAGCGCCAAGCTCACCCAGCAGGCCGCCGACTACAAGGCCGTCATGAACGCCTGCGTGGCCGTCACCCGCTGCACCGGCGTCACCGTGTGGGGCTTCACCGACTCCGACTCCTGGATCCCGAGCACCTTCCCGGGGCAGGGCGCGGCGACGCCGTACGACGAGAACTACGCGCCGAAACCGGCGTACTACGCGATCGCGGAGGCGCTCGGCGGCACGACCACGCCCCCGACGGGGGCCTGCACCGCGACCTACAGCGTGGCCAGCCAGTGGAACACCGGGTTCACGGGCCAGGTGAGGATCGCCTGCTCGGGTGCCGCGCTGTCGTCCTGGAAGGTGACCTGGACGTACGGGGCGGGCCAGCAGGTCACGCAGGCCTGGAACGCGACCTGCACCCAGTCCGGCGCGGCGGTCGGCTGCGCCAACGCCTCCTACAACGGGACCGTGCCGGACGGCGGCTCGGTGACCTTCGGGTTCAACGGGTCATGGAGCGGGAGCAACCCGGTGCCGACCGTGACGCTGGGCTGAGAAAGGTGAGATTTTCCGAAGAAAGGCGGCCCGGGCGCGCTCCTCGTAATAATTCGGACTTACGTTCCTCCCCGTGAGCGGAGACGACGAAGGCAGACGAGTGGGCCGGCGGTCGCGTGTGCTGAAGGCCGCCGGCCTCACTCTCGCGGGCGTGCTGGTGCTGGGCGCCGCGACGGGCGGCTGGCTGTACTGGCACCTCAACGACAACATCAAGAGCGTCGACATCGACCAGGCGCTCGGTGACGACCGTCCGGCGAAGGCGGTGACGACACCTTCGCCGGCGGCGTCCGCTTCCGCCTCTCCGCTGCCCTCCGAGGCCGTGAACATCCTCGTCCTGGGGTCCGACTCGCGCAGCGGCAAGGAGAACCAGGAGCTCGGCGGCGGAGACAGCTCCGGCGCCCGGTCCGACACGGCGATGGTCGTGCACATCGACGCCGGCCGCACCGAGGCGACGGTGGTCAGCATCCCGCGCGACACGCTCGTCACCCGTCCGTCGTGCCCCCTGGACGACGGGGGCTCCACGGCGGTGGCCTACAACGCGATGTTCAACAGCGCGTACTCCGTCGGCGGTCCCGTCTGCGCGGTCAAGACCGTCGAGTCGATCACGGACGTCCGCATGGACCACTACATCGAGATCGACTTCTCGGGCTTCGCGAAGCTGGTGAACGCCCTCGGCGGCGTGACCGTGACGACGGACGAGGACATCGACGACTCCAGCAGCCATCTGACGCTGAAGGCGGGCACCCACCACCTCGACGGCAAGCAGGCCCTCGCGCTCGCCCGTACCCGGCACGGCATAGGCGACGGCAGCGACCTCGGCCGGATAGGCCTCCAGCAGAAGCTGGTGAAGGCGCTCCTCGAGCAGATCTCCTCGACCGATCTGCTCACCAGCCCCACCAAGCTCTACGCGGTCGCCGACGCGATCACCGGCAGCCTCACCACCGACACCGGTCTCGACTCGCTGAGCGAGCTGACGAGCCTGGGGCAGAGCCTGAAGGGGCTGTCGGCGGATCAGGTGAAGACGGTGACCATGCCGGTCGTGACGGCACCCTCGGACGCCAACCGGGTGGTGGCGCAGGAACCGGAGGCGAGCGAGCTGTGGAAGTCGCTGCGCTGAGCGGCGTACAACTTCCCGGCCCGCCGGGGGGTCTTGTGCGGTGACGGTGTCGCCGTGACGAGAGGCTCTCCCTGTGTTCTCCCTGCGTACGTCGCTCCCTTGGGCCGTTCCGGTCGTGGCCGGTGTGCTCGCGCTCGGTGCGCTCCCGTCCGGTCTGACGGACCGCGCCGAGGCCGCCGCTTCCGCCCCCGTCCAGGACGACTTCGACGGCGACGGCTATCAGGACCTCGCCGTCGGCGCCCCGAACGCCACGGTGGGCGGGCAGGACCGGGCGGGGTACGTCGTCGTCCTGTACGGCGGCCCGCACGGGCTGACCAAGGACCGGCGGACCGTCATCAGCCGCGCCACGAGCGGGATTCCGGGCGGCCCGGCCAAGGGCGAGCGGTTCGGCGTCCAGCTGTCCAGGGGCGACCTCGACGGCGACGGGCGCACGGACCTGGTCGTCGGACACGCGTCCACGACGAAGGACGCGGTCGTCGTCTGGGGCGGGAAGAGCGGCCTGTCCGGCGGTACGTCCGTCCCCGCGACGAGCACCCAGGCAGGGGACTTCGACGGCGACGGGCGCCCGGACCTGACCCTGTTCAAGGGCGGCCGGGCGCAGGGCGACGACCCCTACGGCACCACCCCCACGGTCTGGACCGGCCCGCTCTCCCGCGCCGGGAAGCCGGCCGCCACGAGGGCCTTCGGCCCCGACGACCTGCGGTACCACGACGTGTGGGACGGCGCGGTCGGGGACGTGAACGGCGACGGCCGCGACGACCTCGCGCTGACCGTCTACACCGGCGACGGCGGCTTCGGCTCGGCCTTCTACCTCGCGAACGCCTCCGGGGCCGCCTTCACCTCCGCCACCGCACCCGCCGGAACCGGCGGCGTCGCCTTCGGTGACGTCAACGGCGACGGCTACGACGACCTCGTCCGGGGCCTCCCGGAGGAGTCGAGGATCGTCGTGGGCCTCGGCTCGGCCGCCGGGGTGGGCACCGGCACGACGTACGGCCAGGACACGCCCGGAGTGCCCGGTGCGTGGGAGGACGTGGACTACTTCGGCGGCGCGGTGTCCGTCGGCGACGTCAACGGCGACGGCTACGACGACGTGGCCGTCGGCGCGGCCGGCGAGGAACTGGGGTACGAGGACGGCGCGGGCACCGTGGACGTCCTGTACGGCAGCCGCACGGGCCTGACCGGCAAGGGTGCCCAGGGCTTCACCCAGGACACGGCCGGCGTCCCCGGAGCCGCGGAGGCGGGCGACGGCTTCGGCGGTGCCGTACGCCTGCTCGACATCAACGGCAACGGTTACGCCGACCTCGCGGCCGCCGCGCCGGGCGAGAACTCCGGGGCCGGCTCGGTGTGGTCCCTGCGGGGGCGGCCGACCGGGGTCGTGACCGACGCCGCGTTCGTGTTCGGCGGGCGGACGCTGGGGGCGCCGTACGCGAAGGCGGCGTTCGGGGCGGAGCTCGGCTAGGGCGGGCCGCGTTCGGCGGCGGTGGCGTGACGGCGGGACCCTACGCGTCCGGGAGGGTCGGCACCCGGCCCAGCAGCCCGTCCACCACCGCCTCCACCTGCCCCGCCACGTCGTACCCGGCGGCCAGCTCCTGCCACCGCTCGGCCAGCGAGGCCATCCGGGGCAGCCGCTCGGCGTCCTCCTCCGTCAGGAACTCCGGGAAGAACCGCCGGCGTTCGGGGTCCGCGGCCCGGCGGGTCTCCGCGCGGCGGAAGACGAGGGCGCCGTAGACGACGTACCAGATGGTCCGGTACGCCTGCATCGCCGCCTGGGGCGAGAGCCCGCACGCGACGGCCGAGTCGATGATCTCCTCCGGCATCCACAGCGCCTCCTTGTCCGTGAGGTCGCCGAGGCTCAGTACGTCGAGGATCCAGACCCGTTCGCTGAGGATCGCGTGCATGTGGACGGCCGTGGCGACGATGCGGTCGCGCGGATCGGCGGGCAGCGGCGGGCGCGGGAACTCCGCAGCCATGCCCTGAAGGGTCAGCAGCAGCAACTCGTCCTTGTCGCGCACGTGGTGATAGAGCGCCATCGGCGTCGCGCCGACCTCCTTGGCGACCCGGCGCATGGAGACCGCCTCGACGCCCTCCTCCCGGATGATCCGCCGGGCCACCTCCACGATCTGCTCCGCCTCGATACGGCGGGGGCGGCCGACCGCCCGTTTCCGGCCCTGTGCTCTCGCTTCCTCTGCCACGGCGGCATTGTCCCAGTGTCGCGTCCTGGAAGGTTTCTATACGCGTATAGTAATCTGCTGGACATGGTGAACTCCCATGCGCAGCACACCCGTTGGTTACTGCCGGTTCTGCTCACCGTGCAGTTCCTGGTCTCCCTCGACATGTCCGTCGTCAACGTCGCCCTGCCCGACATCGGCACCGGCCTCGGCTTCGCCCCCGAGTCCCTGGCCTGGGTCGTCAACGCCTACGCCCTCACCTTCGGCGGGCTGCTCATGCTCGGCGGACGGCTCGCCGACATCGTCGGGCGACGCACCGTGCTCATCACCGGCTTCGCCGTCTTCGGAGCCGCGAGCCTGCTCGGCGGACTCGCCCAGGCGCCGGGCCAGTTGATCGCCGCGCGGGCCGTGCAGGGGGTCGGAGCCGCCGCCCTCGCTCCGGTCGCGCTGGCCCTCATCACCGTCAACTTCGCCGAAGGGCAAGCCCGTTCGCGCGCACTGGGACTGTGGGGCGCCTCCGGTGCGGCCGGCGGAGCCGTCGGCGTGCTGGCCGGCGGGCTGCTCACCGAGCTGGCCGGCTGGCGTGCGGTCATGCTCGTCAACGTGCCGTTCGTGGTCGCCGTACTCGCCGCCGCCCGCACCGCCGTGCCCGCCGACGCGCACCCGCGCACCGGGACCCGCCCCCGTCTCGACGTCCTCGGCGCGCTCCTCGTGACCGCCGGGACCACCCTCCTCGTCCTCGGGCTGGTCCGGACGGAAGCCCACGGCTGGGCCGCCCCGCAGACCACCGGCCCGCTCGCCGCGGCCGCGGTACTGCTCGCCGCGTTCGTGGTGACCGAGCGGCGGGTGCGCAGGCCCCTGCTGCGGCTCGGCCTCCTGGCCAGGGGCCCGGTCCTGGCGGCGAACGTCTTCGCGCTGCTGATGTCGGCGGGGCAGTTCGCCGTCTTCTACTTCACCTCCCTCTATCTCCAGGAGGTGCTCGGATACGGGCCCCTCGCCGCCGGATCCGCCTTCCTGCCCTTCTGCGTGGGCATCGTCATCGGGTCGGTGATCGCCACCCGGGCCGTCGCGCGGGTCGGGCCGGGGGCGCTGCTGCTGGTCGGCGGGCTGCTCGGTGCCGCCGGGTTCGCCGGGTTCGCGGCGGCGGTGGCCGTGGACGGCGGCTTCCTGGCGTCGATCCTCGTCCCCTCGGCGGTCGGCAGCGTCGGCATCGGTCTGTGCTTCGTACCGCTCGGCACGGCCGCCACGGCCGGTGTCGCCCCGGAGGAGACCGGCATGGCGTCCGGGCTGCTCAACAGCTCCCGACAGGTCGGCGGGGCCGTGGGCCTCGGCGTGCTGACCACGGTCGCGGCGAGCGCGGGCGGCGACGGCCTCCAGGGACGCGTCGACGGCTTCGCCGCCGCCTACTGGGTGGCGGCCGGACTGCTCGCCGTGGCGGCTCTCGCGGCCGGTGCCCTGTACCGAACGCGCCCGGAAGCACGCCCGCGACCTGCACAGACGTATGACGCGGAAAATTCTTCGAACAAATCCCGCGAGCCTGTCGATCCGGGTGTCTCCCGTTCGACGCATGGTTGAAAGGCCGGAAAGCACCGGCCGACCGAACCGAGGAGCCACCATGCCGCGTTACCTGTCGCTCGTGCAGATCGACGAGTCCACCGCCCCCGCCGAAGGCCCCAGCGACGAGCTGATGCAGCGCATGGGGGAGCTGATCGAGGAGATGACCAAGGCCGGGGTGCTGCTGGACACCGCCGGGCTCACGCCCTCGGCGCAGGGCACCCGGGTGCACTGGAGCGGTGGTCAGGCATCCGTCACGGACGGGCCGTTCACCGAGTCCAAGGAGGTCGTCGGGGGGTACGCGATCGTGCAGTGCAAGGACAAGGCCGAGGCCATCGAGTGGACCAAGCGGTTCCTGCAGGTGCACGAGGCGCACTGGACGGTGACCTGCGAGGTGCGGGAGATCGCGGAGGGCTGAGCGGAGGGCCGAACCGCGGGCTGAGTGGGTGTCCTTGGCGGTACGCCGGGAGGGGTGTTGCATGGAGGACTGTGAGCCCACAGTCCTCCAGCGACCCCCGCGGCACCGTCGAGACGGTGTTCCGCATGGAGTCCCCGCGCATCATCGCCGGTGTCACCCGCATCGTCCGGGACGTCGGCATCGCCGAGGAACTGGCCCAGGACGCCCTCGTCGCGGCCCTGGAGCAGTGGCCGCGCGACGGCGTCCCCGGCAACCCGGGTGCCTGGCTCATGACCACCGCCCGGCGCCGCGCCGTCGACCTGGTCCGGCGCCGCGAGAACTACGCCCGCAAGCTCCAGGAGATCGGCCGCTCGCTGGACACGACGCTCCCGCCGGAGGAGCCGGCCGACCCCGAGGACATCGACGACGACCTGCTCCGCCTGGTCTTCACCACCTGCCACCCGGCGCTCTCCGCCGAGGCCCGTATCGCCCTGACCCTGCGCCTGCTCGGCGGCCTCACCACGGCCGAGATCGCCCGCGCGTTCCTCGTCCCGGAGCCGACGATCGCCCAGCGCATCGTCCGGGCGAAACGCACCCTCGCGACGAAGAACGTCGCCTTCGAAGTGCCCTACGGCTCCGAGCGCGAGGCCCGCCTGGGAGACGTCCTCGACGTCATCTACCTCGTCTTCAACGAGGGTTACGCCGCCACCGGGGGCGACGACTGGCTGCGCCCGGGCCTGTGCGAGGACGCCTTGCGCCTCGCCCGCGTCCTGTCCGGGCTGATGCCGAAGGAACCGGAGGTCCACGCGCTGGCCTCGCTCCTGGAGTTCCAGGCGTCCCGCACCGCCGCCCGCACCGGCCCCACCGGCGAGCCGGTCCTCCTGGAGGACCAGAACCGCCGCCGCTGGAACCGCATGCTCATCGCCCGCGGCATCAACGCCCTCGCCCGCGCCGACGCCACCCGCACGGGCGCGCCCGGCCCCTACGCCCTCCAGGCCGCCATCGCCGCCTGCCACGCGCACGCCTACACCTACGAGGAGACCGACTGGGCGAGCATCGCGACCCTCTACGGGCTGCTCGCCGTCCGCGCCCCGTCCCCCGTCGTCGAGCTCAACCGCGCGGTCGCCGTGTCGAGGGCCGACGGCCCGGAACCGGCCCTGGAGATCGTCGACGCGCTCGTCGGCGAACCCGCGCTGCGCGACTACCACCTGCTCCCGAGCGTCCGCGGCGACCTGCTGGCCCGCCTCGGACGTACGGCGGAGGCGAGGACGGAGTTCGAGCGGGCGGCGGGGCTGGCGCGCAACGAAAAGGAACGGGAGCTGCTCCTGCGCCGGGCCGCGCGGCCATCCTGAGCGAAGCGACGACGAGGCGGCCGTACCGCTGCCAGAATCGACGGAGTACCAGGATTCGGGGGAATCGGGGGACAGGGTCGTGCTGTTCGATGCCGACGCCGGGCAGAACCTCGCACTCGACAGCGCCTCGCTCATCACGGCTGTGGGCGGCGTGGCCGTGGCGCTGATCGCGGGTGCGGTCGCTCTGTGGCAGACCCGCAGGACCAAGGTCCTGGAGAAGGAGAAGATCCAGCTCCAGCACACAGCCGATCTGCGGCTGAGGGAGAGCGAATGGGCGCATGAGCGGCGCGTCGCCGAACGCGAGCGCCGACGCACGGCCGAGGAGACGGAACGGGAACGTACCCGGGCCGCCGAGCAGCTGGCCGCGCGGCGCACCGGCCTGGTCGCGGATGCGGCTGCCTACTGCACGCGCCTCGCCCAGGAGCTTTCCACGCTGCGCATCCTCGACATGTCCCGCCCACTGCGCCTGGACCGCCTCTACGTCCAGGTTCGCGTCCAGGAACAGCAGCCGCTCCGGTTCCTCCGCGAGAACGACCCCACTCTGATGGCGGCCCAGAGGGCCGGCCGGGACCGTACACGGGATGATTCCCGCCAGGCGCCCCACCCCGCCGGCTCCTCCGATACCACTCACACCTACGCCCCGGTCGACGCCCTCCAGCGCTACCAGCGCATCGTCGTCGTGGGCGATCCGGGCGCCGGCAAGACCACCATGCTGCGCCATCTCGCCCTGCGCATGGCCCGGCAGACCGAGGGCGAGACACTGCCCGAACTCCCCGCCTACGTCGAACTGTTCCGCTTCGCCGAGAGCGGCCACGACGACCTGCTCGACTACCTCGCCGAGTACTGGGCCGACCAGTACGGCTTCGGGGACGCCCGGGCGTATGTGGCGGAGAAGCTGGCCGACGGCACGGCGGCCCTGCTGCTCGACGGCCTGGACGAGGTCCTGGGCGGGGAGAGTGCGGAGGACGCGACGGGCACGTACAACAGGGTCACCGAGGAGATCACCCGGCTGGCCACCCGCTACCCGAGGGCCCCGATCGCCACGACCTGCCGCCGGCACGGCTGGCAGGGCGGGCTGCCCCAGTTCCAGGCACTGGAGGCGCTGGACTTCGAGTGGCCGCAGATCGAGACGTTCGTCGCCAACTGGTTCGGCGAACGCGACCGTCGCCGCGGTGGGCTCCTGCGCGCCCTGTCCGCCAACGCCCGGCTCCAGACCCTCGCCACGAACCCGCTGCTGCTCAGCCTGATCGCCATCGTCTACGAGCGTGACCTGGAACTCCCGGAGCGCAGATCGGCGTTGTACCGGCGCTGCGTGGAGGTCCTGCTGCGCGAGTGGGACGCCCACCGCAAGATCACCCGCTACAGCCGCTTCACGACGGACCGCAAGCAGGACCTCCTCAAGGAGATCGCCCGGCACTACCACGAGCGCGGGATGCGCTATTTCCCGGAGGAGGACCTGCTCCACCAGATCGAGCGGTTCCTTCCGACGATCGACCTGCCCCACACCGACAGCCGGGCGATCCTGGACGAGATCGCCGCCCAGTACGGCCTCCTGAAGGCCCAGGCCCACGGCTGGTACGGCTTCCTCCACCTGACCCTTCAGGAACACTTCGCGGCGGCCTCCCTGCTGGAGAAGGGACCCGCCGGGATCGAGCGGGCGGTGGCGGCCAGGCACGAGCCGTGGTGGGAGGAGGTGATCCTGCTGCTGGCGGGGTCACTGCCGGACGCGACACCGCTGCTGTCGGGGGTGCTTCAGCTGGAGCCGGGGGTGCGTCGGACGCGGCCGGACGACGCCGGGCTGCTGCACCTGCCGCACGACGACCTCTTCCATACGGATCTGCTGCTGGCGGCGCGGTGTCTGACGGGGAGTCCGCGGGTGACCGACGTGGCGCTGCGACGGGAGATCATCCGCACGGTGTGGCAGCTTCTGGAGACATCGCGGCACGACGGGGAGCGGAAGCGGGCGGCGGAGGCCGTCGTGGGGGTGCTGGGGTCGGAGCAGCAGCTGGACGAGGTGGTCGCCTACATCGCGGATGCGGGACGGGCGCTCGCCCCCCGGCGCGCGCTGGTCGATGCGCTGGCCGCGCACGGCGGGCGGAAGGTGGGCGAGCGGCTGCTGGCCGTCCTCAGCCTCGGGACGGCGCAAGACCCCCTGCGGCAGCGTCTCGTCAGAGCACTTGGGGAGCTTCGAGTGGAGGCCGCCCTTCCCAGGCTGACGAGAGAGCTGGTGGACCTGCTCGGCCGCCCGAAACCTGATTCGGGCGACGACTACTCCGTGACTTATGAGCTCACTGCCGTGCTCGGTGCGTACTGCGCCGTGGGCGGTCCTGCCGACGAGTGTTTGCGTGCGCTCGAGATCTGCGCGGAGGGAAGTTCCTTCTGGCACGCCGCCAGGCTGATCAGCGAGGTGCTCGCGGAAGCGAGGGACCTCGATGTGCAGGAGCCGCTTCTGGAACTTCTCGTACGCCGTGAGGACTGGTTCTTCGAACGGGTGAATCTGGCAGGGGCGTATCTGGCCACGGGCGGTGATCGTGGAGTCGCCGTGCTGCTCGACATCGTCCGGTCCGCATGGGCGACCGACCTTCTGCGACTCCCCTTGATGGTCGCTCTCGTCGAGTTCTCCACGAAGGGGCACGGCCTGGCACACCGAGGTGCGGTGTTCGATCTTGCCCGCGACGACACCAAGATCTGGCAAGTGCGCTGGCTGGCTCTGGAATGGCTCGACCACAGCCCCGGGAGCGCCGAAGAGGTCCTTGACCTCGACACCCTCATGGCCAGCCCTGAGGTGCACATCTCCGTGGGCGCCGCCGCGACCCTGGCCGCCTGGGGAGTGCCGACCGGACTCGGTGTCATCCGTGACGCGATCCTGAGCGAGGCCATCCCCGCAACACTGAGCTACGAGAACAGCCCCGGGCACACCATGTCCTGGGGCGGCCGTATCGCCGAGCGACTGGCCGAAGTGTCCTCCCCCTACGGGGACATCGGCGTCGCACGAGGCCTCTCCGAGGAAGCCCTGGAGTGGCTTTACGGGTTCGCCCCCGAGCGAGGACTGGACATCTTCCTCGAGACGGACCGAACCAGGGCCGGTTTCTCCCAAGAACGGCCGTTACTGGTTCCGCATTCCCGTGTACACGCTGTCCTCCGGGCCTGCCTGGCTGTCGAGGACAGTCCGTTCTCGTTCGAGAGGGAGCTCGGTGAGCTCCTGCCCCTGGCAGCAGCCGCCGCCGACGACGCCGAGTCCGTCGCACTGCTGCTCCAGATTGCCCACCGGCAGGACAGGTGGCTCGACTGGGCCGTCAGAGCCTACGACCTCACCCACGAGGTGAGCCGCCGTGCCCGCGTCCGGGTCCTCCCCGACCACACGATCGTCCCGCTCACGACATGACCTGAGCCGGCCGCCCGACCAGCATCGTCGGTGCCCCCGCCACCCGTGTCAGGAACACGGTCGCCGACTTGCTCCCGTAGGGCTTCGGCAGCACCTTTTTGCGCAGCTCCTCCGGCTCCACGGCCGACCCGCGCTTCTTCACGGTCAGGATCCCGACCTCGCGCTCGCGCAGCAGCGCCTTCAACTTCTTGACGTTGAAGGGGAGTTGGTCGGTGATCTCGTACGCCGTCGCATACGGGGTCACGTGCTGCTCGTCGGCGGTGATGTAGGCGATGGTGGCGTCGATCAGCCCGCCCTCCAGGTCCTCGGCGACCTCGGCGACCAGGTGGGCGCGGATGACGGCGCCGTCGGGCTCGTACAAGTACCGTCCGACAGGCCGGACTTCGGGGTCCGCAAGGCCCCGCCCGAGCAGGGTGCGCGGACCCGGCAGCAGGGTCGCCCGCACAGCCCCCGGTGCCGTCCCGAACCACAGCACCGCCTCCTTGACGTCTCCGCCGTCGGAGATCCACTCGGCCTCGGCCTCGGCGGGGACGATCTCGTGCGGGATGCCGGGGGCGATCTTCAGCGCGGCATGGGGCGCCTTGAGGGCGGTGTCGATCGCCCAGGACAGGGGCGGCGAGTAGGCCTCGGGATCGAAGATCCGGCCGCGCTTGGAGGAACGCCGGGCCGGGTCGACGAACACGGCGTCGTACGGGGCGGTGTCGATGTCGGTGACATCCGCCTCCCGCACCTCGATCAGGTCGGCGAGCCCCAGCGCGTCGGCGTTGGCCCGTGCCGCGGCGGCGGTGAGCGGATCGTGGTCCACGGCGAGCACCCGGATCCCGGCCCGGGCGAGCGCGATCGCGTCGCCCCCGATCCCGCTGCACAGGTCGGCGACGGAGGTGACGCCCAGCTCCCCGAGCCGCTGTGCGCGATACGTCGCCACACTCGCCCGCGTCGACTGCTCGACCCCGTTCGGTGTGAAGAACATCCGTCCCGCGTCCTCGGCCCCGAACTTCACCGCCGCCCGCTGCCGCAGCCGGGCCTGGCCGAGCGCGGCCGACACCAGCTCCGCGGGGTGCTCGCGGCGCAGCCGGGTGGCGACGGCGAGTTCGTCGGCGGGGGCGGTGTCGCGCACCGTGTCGAGGAGGGCGCGGCCCTCGGGGGTGAGGAGGGGGGCGAGGTCGTTCACCGGGACATTGTGGGCCAGTCGGTGGACGGTCCGCCTCCGGCGGCGGTGTCGGCCCGGGAGCAGGGCGGTGACCTGCGAGGATCCGGCGCCATGGGATCAGTAGGACAAAATTACAAAAGCCGGGCCATTCATACTTCTCGGGCCCGTGTCGGGATCGCCGTGCTCGCCGTCGCCGTCATCGCCTCGGGCTGTGCGCGGGGCGAGAGCACCGAGGTACGTCCGGTGCGTCCGGCGCCCGGCCAGCAGCCCCTGAAGGGAGCCCCGGCCCGGGCCCTGGACTCGTACGCCACGAAGCTCCGCGCCGCGGCGAAGGTCGCGAAACGCTGGGGCCTGGCCGGAGTCCCGCTGGCGCCTCCCGCGCCGCCCGTGAAGAAGCCGAGGATCACGACCCGCAAGGGCTTCGAGGTGGACGGCCACGAGGCGAAGGGTCTCCCGCCGGTCTTCACCACGATCCCGACCAAGGAGAAGATCGTCTTCCTCACCATCGACGACGGCGCCGAGAAGGACCCGGCGTTCCTGCGGATGATGAGCGAGCTGAAGATCCCGTACACCGCCTTCCTGAGCAACTACCTGGTCAAGGGCGACTACGGCTACTTCAAGGACATGCAGGACAGGGGGGTCGGACTGAACAACCACACGCTTCACCACCCCTACCTGCCGGGACTGTCCTACGCCCGCCAGAAGCACGAGATCTGCGGCATGCAGGACGTCATCGAGAAGCGCTACGGCAAGCGCCCCACCCTCTTCCGCCCGCCCTTCGGCAACTACAACGAGGCCACGCTGCGCGCCGCGAAGTCCTGCGGGGTGAAGTACGCGCCGATCTGGAACGAGGAGGTCTTCGTCGACCGCTGGGACTACCGCGAGTGGGACCGGAAGATCCGCCCGGGTGACATCGTGCTGAGTCACTTCCGCGGCCGGGGGGAGTGGAAGGGCACGATGTCCGACATGATCCGGCGGTTCCTGAACAAGGTCACGGCCGAGGGGTACGCGGTGGCCCGCCTCGAGGACTACCTGTGAGTTCGCGCGGACCGGCTGCCGCGGTCCTGGCGGCGGTCATGCTGCTCACCGCCGGCTGCGCCCGGTCCGTCGACCCCGTCGAGCGGCTGGGCAAGGCGGGTTCCTACGGCGCTACGGCGACGGGGTCCGGGACGGGGCCGCCGTCCGTCGTGAGGCGGGCCCCCACCTCCGACAAGGTCGTCTTCCTGACCTACGACGACGGTGCCGAGAAGGACCCGCGCTTCGTCGAACTGGTCCGTGAACGGCGGCTGCCCGTCAGCATGTTCCTCACCGACAGCGTCGTCGGCCCCGGGTACGGGCACTTCGCCCGGCTCCAGTCGGTGGGCGCCTCGATCCAGAACCACACCCTCGACCACACCGCCCTGCGCGGTCTGCCGTACGCCGGGCAGCGCGCCGAGATCTGCGGCCAGCAGGACAAACTCAAGTCCCGCTTCGGCATCCGCCCCCACCTCTTCCGCCCGCCCTACGGCACCTACGACACGACCACCCTGCGCGCCGCCGCCGACTGCGGCGTCGCGGCGGTCGTGCTGTGGCGGGCGTCGATGGGGGACGAGCGGTTGACCTACCCGACGGGGGAGCGCCGCCTGCTCCCCGGCGACATCATCTCCGTGGCATCGATCGGGACGACGGGGCTGACGCTGGTGGCGCGCACGGAGCGGCTGCTGGGGGAGATCCGGAGGGCGGGGCTGAGGGTGGGACGGCTGGAGGACTACCTGTAGGGGCACCCGTGGGGGTGCCCGTGATGGTGTCCGTGGTGGTGCCCGTGTCGGTGTCTTCGGACCGCCGCGCCGCAGTGAATTGGCACTCCGCTTGACCGAGTGCTAATCGCAGTCATAGTCTCGGGTCTGGCACTCCCCCCTGGAGAGTGCCAATAGCGACGGGCAGGTCCGGCACCCGCGACGACGGATCCACCTGGTCGCCACCTCAGACAGTTAACCCCGTGAGATCTCCGAAGGGGGAGGTCGGATCGTGACGACCACCAGCTCCAAGGTTGCCATCAAGCCGCTCGAGGACCGCATTGTGGTCCAGCCGCTCGACGCCGAGCAGACCACCGCCTCTGGCCTGGTCATTCCGGACACCGCCAAGGAGAAGCCCCAGGAGGGCGTCGTCCTGGCCGTGGGCCCGGGCCGCTTCGAGAACGGCGAGCGCCTGCCGCTCGACGTCAAGACCGGCGACATCGTGCTGTACAGCAAGTACGGCGGCACCGAGGTGAAGTACAACGGCGAGGAGTACCTCGTCCTCTCGGCTCGCGACGTGCTCGCGATCATCGAGAAGTAATTCACCCGCTTCCTCACCGAAGCACATTGCATGTGAGCTGCGCCCCTGGCCCCCGCGACCATTAATCAGCCGGGCGTCGGGGGCGCAGTTCGTTTCACCCACGTTTTCCGAGAGGGCTGAACCGCTCCCATGGCGAAGATCCTGAAGTTCGACGAGGACGCCCGTCGCGCCCTCGAGCGCGGCGTCAACAAGCTTGCCGACACGGTCAAGGTGACGATCGGCCCCAAGGGCCGCAACGTCGTCATCGACAAGAAGTTCGGCGCCCCCACCATCACCAACGACGGTGTCACCATCGCCCGCGAGGTCGAGCTCGACGACCCGTACGAGAACCTCGGCGCCCAGCTGGTGAAGGAGGTGGCGACCAAGACCAACGACATCGCGGGTGACGGTACGACCACCGCCACCGTGCTGGCCCAGGCGCTCGTCCGCGAGGGCCTGAAGAACGTCGCCGCGGGTGCCTCCCCGGCGCTGCTGAAGAAGGGCATCGACGCGGCCGTCGCCGCGGTCTCCGAGGAGCTCCTCGCGACCGCCCGCCCGATCGAGGACAAGGCGGACATCGCCGCCGTCGCCGCGCTGTCCGCCCAGGACACCCAGGTCGGCGAGCTCATCGCCGAGGCGATGGACAAGGTCGGCAAGGACGGTGTCATCACCGTCGAGGAGTCCAACACCTTCGGCCTGGAGCTGGACTTCACCGAGGGCATGGCCTTCGACAAGGGCTACCTGTCTCCGTACTTCGTGACGGACCAGGAGCGTATGGAGGCCGTCCTCGACGACCCGTACATCCTGATCAACCAGGGCAAGATCTCCTCGATCCAGGACCTGCTGCCGCTGCTGGAGAAGGTCATCCAGGGCGGTGCCTCCAAGCCGCTGCTGATCATCGCCGAGGACGTCGAGGGCGAGGCCCTGTCGACCCTGGTCGTGAACAAGATCCGTGGCACCTTCAACGCGGTCGCGGTCAAGGCCCCCGGCTTCGGCGACCGCCGCAAGGCGATGCTGCAGGACCTGGCGGTCCTCACCGGCGCCACGGTCATCTCCGAGGAGGTCGGCCTCAAGCTCGACCAGGCCGGTCTCGACGTGCTGGGCTCCGCCCGCCGCGTGACGATCACCAAGGACGACACCACGGTCGTCGACGGTGCCGGTGACTCCGCGGACGTCACGGGCCGCGTCGCCCAGATCAAGGCCGAGATCGAGAACACGGACTCCGACTGGGACCGCGAGAAGCTCCAGGAGCGCCTCGCGAAGCTGGCCGGCGGCGTGTGCGTGATCAAGGTCGGCGCCGCCACCGAGGTGGAGCTGAAGGAGAAGAAGCACCGTCTGGAGGACGCCATCTCCGCGACCCGCGCCGCGGTCGAGGAGGGCATCGTCTCCGGTGGTGGCTCCGCTCTGGTCCACGCCGCCAAGGTCCTCGAGGGCGGTCTGGGCAAGACCGGCGACGAGGCCACCGGTGTCGCGGTCGTCCGCAAGGCCGTCGTCGAGCCGCTGCGCTGGATCGCCGAGAACGCCGGCCTGGAGGGCTACGTCATCACCTCCAAGGTCGCCGAGCTCGACAAGGGCCAGGGTTTCAACGCCGCCACCGGCGAGTACGGCGACCTGGTCAAGGCCGGCGTCATCGACCCGGTCAAGGTCACCCGCTCCGCCCTGGAGAACGCCGCCTCCATCGCCTCCCTCCTCCTGACGACCGAGACCCTGGTCGTCGAGAAGAAGGAAGAGGAGCCGGCCGAGGCGGGCCACGGCCACGGTCACTCCCACTGAGGTTCTGACACCTGAGGAAAGCCCCCGTTCCGCTGCGGCGGACCGGGGGCTTTTCCCGTGCCTATTGCTCCAGCGCGTCCAGCGCACCCAACTGCGCCATCAGCCCGAGCCGGTCGTACTGCCACCAGCCCTCGGCGATCCGCCCGTCGGGGGCGCACCGGTGAATGGTGGTCCCGGTCATGGTGACCCGCTTCCCGCTGGCCGCGATCCCGAAGAAGTCCCCGACATGGGTCCCGTTCCAGCTCCACCGGGTGCACACCCGGTCGCCCTGGGCGATCTGCTCATGGATCGTGAACCCGAAGTCGAAGGCACCCCGCCACGTCTCGACCTCCTGCCGCATGGCATCGAGCCCGACGGCGTCCTGTTCATTGGCGGGATCGTGGTCGTGATACTCCGCGACGACCAGGTCCCCGAGCGCCGACAGTTCCCCGCTCCCGGCCAAGGTCTCGAAGAACCGTCGAGCGGTGGTCGTGTACAGCTGCTCGTCCCGCACCACGTCCAGATCGGTGAAGGTCGGCATCTCGTCACACAGAGCGACCATCTCCCGGAAGATCCTGTCGGTCTCCGGCAGCTCGGAGTTCCGCATCGCCTCCTCGTACGACGGAAACTCCACGATCTCGACGAAGTGCGACGCATCCCCCCGGTCCTTCGCGATGGTGGTGTGCGTCGCCGTCCGTCTCCCCTTGGTCTGCTCGACCCATGTGTCCATCAGCCGGTTCATCTCGTCGAAGCGGCTGGTCCTGCAGTCGATGAGCTGTACGAAGGTCATGACACCGTCGCCTCCGGCCCCCCTGGGTCCGGTTGTACGGCACCATTCTCCTCCCCTTCGGCATCATGAGCGCCATGGAGGCGCGGGGGCACGGTCCGTCTCGGCGGGCGGCGACATCGGGGCGGCGGTGACGGGCGACGGCAATGTCGTCAGTCTCGCGCCCGCGGTGCGCTCGGCCTGCCGGGAGCAGGTGCGCCGTATCGTCCCACCCGAACTGATCGGCCGCGAAACCGAGTTGGCCGCCCTCGCGGACTTCTGCACGACCGACTCCGGCCCGGCGTACGCCTGGTGGCGGGCGGAGGCCCGGGCGGGCAAGACCGCCCTGACGTCGTGGTTCGCCCTGCGCCCGTCTGTATCGCGCGTACCGGGCCGTGGGTGACGACGGCTTGGCTCACGGAAGAGGCCTCGGACACCCTTGTCCGACTCCTCGCCACCGCGGGCCAACCCACCCGGGCCGCGTCAGCCCGGCCGCCGCCGTGGACCTGGCGCTGGGCCACGAACTCGTCGTACGTCCCCTCCTCGGCGAAGGCTCAGGGCTCGACGTCCTTCCGGCGGTGGTACCCCTCGGCCCCTGGACCGTCCCCTGGATCGTCGACGAACTGCGCACCCTTACTGGGGCCCGTACTTCCGCCCCGTCCTGGAACTGATCCCCCCGAGCACCCCCCGGGGCACCACCTTCACCACCCCCATCAACGCCTTGTACCGAGGATCCGGAACCGACACCGTCTTCCCTCGCGCAAGGTCGTTCAGCGCGGCCGCCACGAGCTTGTCGGCGTCGAGCCACATCCAGCCGGGAATGTTGTCCGTGCCCATGCCCGCCCGCTCATGGAACTCGGTGCGTACGAAGCCGGGGCAGAGGGCCATCAGCCGTACCCCGCTGCCCGCCAAATCCTTGGCCGCCCCCTGGGTGAACTGCACGACCCACGCCTTGGACGCCCCGTACGTGCCGCGGGGAACGAAGGCCGCCACCGAGGCGACGTTGACCACGCCGCCGCGGCCGCGCTCGCGCATCCCCTCCGTCGCCGCCGACGTCAGTCGGAGCACCGCCTCGCAGTGGACCTTGAGCATCTTCAGCTCGTCGGCCATGGAGACGTCGAGGTAGCGGCCCTTGTTGCCGAAGCCGGCGTTGTTGACCAGCAGGTCGACCGGGTTCCTGCGGTCGGCGAGGCGGGCGGTCACCGTCTCGATGCCGGAGTCCTCCGCGAGGTCCGCCGTGAGGACCTCCGCCTCGATGCCGTGGCGGTCGTGGAGTTCGGTGGCCTGTTCGCGCAGCCGCTTGGTGTCGCGGGCCACCAGGACGAGGTTGTGGCCGTCGGCGGCGAGGCGCCGTGCGAACGCGGCACCGATGCCCGCGGTCGATCCCGTAATCAATGCCGTTGTCATGACGCAAGGTTAATGACCAGGACCGACAGCGTCCGCTTGCCGAGGGCGTCGTCAGGCGCCCTGCTTCTCCACATATTCAAGCGCCCACTTCCGCACCTCCGGATGGAGTGCCTCGCCCGCAGCCAACAGCCTTGGCTGCAGGGGCCGTTCGGTGGTCATCGCGCGGAACGCCAGGGCCACCGTCACGTCGTGGTCCGGCCGGTGCACGATCTCGACCGGGTCCCCGGTGCGGATCTCGCCGGGCCGGATCACCCGCAGGTACGCCCCGGGTGCGCCCTTCTGCGTGAACCGCTTCACCCACCGTTTCTCCGCCATGTGGCCCTGGAAGGTGCCGCACGGGATGCGCGCGCTGGTGACCTCCAGCACCACCTCGGGCCCGATGCGCCAGCGTTCGCCGATCAGCGCGCCGGAGACGTCGATGCCCTGTGTCGTGAGGTTCTCGCCGAAGGCGCCGCTGGCCAGGGGGCGGCCGAGCTCGCGCTCCCAGTCGTCCAGGTCCTCGCGCGCCATCGCGTACACGGCCTGGTCGTCGCCGCCGTGGTGCTGCCTCTTGCACACCGCGTCCCCGGCGAGCCCACTGCCGCCGATGCCCTTGGGGCCGGGCGCGGCCACCCGCACCGGTCCCTCGACCGGCCGCTTGTCGATACCGGTGACGCCCTCCGGGTTGTCCGTGTACGAAACGGCCTTCTCGCGGCCCAGATTCACCGACAGAAGTTTCATAGCGGCACGGTAGGACATCGGCGCCCAAAGATGCCACGCACTATTCGCCGTCGTATCAAAGCCCGGCTTATCCTCGAAGGGTGATCGAGGCCCGTCATCTCCGTGTCCTGCGCGCCGTCGCCGCCACCGGCTCCTTCTCCGCCGCCGGGCGCGAACTGGGCTGCACCCAGCCTGCCGTGAGCCAGCAGATGAAGGCCCTGGAGGCGTCCGTCGGCACCCCGCTGCTCATCCGCAGCGGCCGCGAGATGCGGCTGACGCAGGCGGGGGAGGCGCTCGTGCGGCATGCCGCCGGGATCCTCGCCGGACTGACGGCGGCGGAGGAAGAGGTCGCCGCCATCGCCGGACTGCGGGCCGGGCGCGTGCGGCTCGTCTCCTTTCCCAGCGGCAGCTCCACCCTCGTACCGACCGCGCTCGCGGCGCTGCGTGCCGCGCACCCGGGCACGCGGGTCTCCCTGGAGGAGGCCGAACCCCCGCAGTCCGTCGCGATGTTGAGGGAAGGCGACTGCGATGTCGCCCTCGCCTTCCGGTACGAGGGGGCCGCCCAGGAAGGCGAGTGGGACGACCTCGTCGTACGGCCACTGCTGCGGGACCGTCTCGTCGCCCTCGTACCGGAGCGGCATCGGCTCGCGTCCGCCGGGTCCGTGGCCATCGGGGAGCTGGCGCGGGAGCCCTGGATCGCCGGATGTCCGCGCTGCCGGGGGCAGTTGGTCGAGGTGTGCGAGGGCGCCGGGTTCACGCCCCGCATCGACTTCGCGACCGACGACTATCCGGCGGTGGTGGGACTGGTGGGCGCCGGCCTCGGCGTGGCCGTGCTGCCGCAGCTGGCCGTCGAGTCCGTAAGGCCGCGAGGCGCGCGCACCGTCACGCTGGAACCGGCCGTGCGGCGGGAGATCGTCGCGCTGACCCTGCCCGATCTGGCCCAGGTGCCCGCGGTGGCGGCGACCCTGGACCAGCTCGCAAACGCGGCGGGCCGGAAGTAAGGAAGGGCACGCGTACGCGTGCCCTTCTGGAAGAAACGTTCCTTCAGTTGTTCGAGACGGCGTGCCCACCGACCGACGACGCCGTCACCAGCCGGTTCCGCGCCCGTCCCATGAGCTCCTCGCGCTCGTCCTCGGTCAGCCCGCCCCAGACGCCGTACGGCTCTCTCACCGCCATTGCGTGCGCCGCGCACTGGGCGCGGACCGGGCATCTCATGCAGACCTCCTTGGCCGAGTTCTCACGAGCGCTCCGGGCCGCTCCTCGCTCGCCCTCCGGATGAAAGAAGAGCGAGCTGTCCACCCCGCGACAGGCAGCCAGGAGCTGCCAGTCCCACAGGTCCGCGTTCGGTCCGGGAAGGCGGGAGAAATCTGCCATTGCGTGACCCCTTGTAGCCGTTCTGTGGCGGATACGGTGTCTACGACCGTACATCTGCGATCTAAGGAGATGAAAATATGACTCATTGCGAATCTAGCCTCAGACACCAGTAAATGGGAAGAAATAGAGCTAAATGGGGCACTGGTTGTGATGAAACGTTGTGGGTCCGTCGTGCATGTCTGCACCGTGTCCGCCCCCTCACGTAGAGTGCCGAAGATGGCACACGGCCCCGTAACTCTTTCGAGTGACCGTCGTTGAGAGTGCGGAGGCGGTTGAAACACAAAGCGCTCGGGCAAGCGTCCGAGACGGTCGACCGCACAGGTGACGATTTCGTACCAGCCTGGAGGCTCAAGGTGACGTGCATCAGCTGCGGAGGACGGCCATGACATCCGTCCTCGTCTGCGACGACTCCCCGCTTGCCCGAGAGGCGCTCCGCCGCGCGGTCGCGACCGTGCCCGGCGTAGAGCGCGTGACGACCGCGGCCAACGGCGAGGAAGTCCTCCGCCGCTGGGGCGCCGACCGCTCGGACCTGATTCTGATGGACGTACGCATGCCCGGTCTGGGCGGCGTCGAGACCGTCCGTCGGCTGCTGTCCGCGGACCCCGGTGCGCGCATCATCATGCTCACCGTCGCGGAGGACCTGGACGGGGTCGCGCTCGCGGTCGCCGCGGGCGCGCGGGGCTATCTGCACAAGGACGCGTCGCGCGCGGAGCTGCGGGCGACGGTGACGCAGGCCCTCGCCGACCCGACGTGGCGGCTCGCTCCCCGTCGGCTGCGGTCCGCCGAGATGGGGGCGGCGCCTACGCTCACCGCGCGTGAGATCCAGGTGCTCGAAGGGATGAGCCACGGTCGGTCCAACGCGGAGATCGGGCGTGAGCTGTTCCTGTCCGAGGACACCGTGAAGACGCACGCCCGTCGGCTGTTCAAGAAGCTTGGCGCTTCTGACCGGGCGCATGCGGTCGCGCTCGGGTTCCGGTGGGGTCTGGTTCGCTAGGTAGTCGTATCGGCTGCGGGTCGTTCGTGGCTGGTCGCGCAGTTCCCCGCGCCCCTTCGGGGCGCGGAACCCGGCGTCGGTCAAGTGGCCCTGACGGTGTCCGCTGCTTGTTTCGGCGCCGATGCCGCATCCTTGAGGTGTGGAGTCTCTCGGGGACGAGTCGGTCGAGCGGAAGGGGAGGGCGCAGGGTATGAGTTCCGGCGCACCTGCTCATAACGCTTCGGTGCACAACATCGGACGTGGTGCCGCGGATGAAACGGCCGCAAGGCACCATGGACCGATGCGCGAGGACGAGACGACGGTGATCGGTGGGCTCGTTCACCGCGCCGTCGACGGGGATGAGCAGGCGACACACGACCTGCTCGCCCATGTCCACCCACTGGCGCTGCGCTACTGCCGCACCCGTCTGTCACGGCTGCCCGGCGACGCACGTCACTTCGTGGAGGACCTGGCGCAGGAGGTCTGTGTCGCGGTTCTCCTCGCCCTGCCGCGCTACCGGGACACCGGTCGGCCCTTCGAGGCCTTCGTCTTCGCCATCGCCGCCCACAAGGTCGCCGACCTGCAGCGTGCGGCGATGCGTGGCCCCGGCTCGACGGCGGTGCCGTCCGACGAGATGCCCGAGCGGCCGGACGACTCCCTCGGCCCCGAGGAGCGGGCGCTGCTCAGCAGTGACGCCGAATGGGCCAAGAAGCTGCTGGCCAACCTCCCCGAGAACCAGCGGGAGCTGTTGCTGCTGCGGATCGCGGTGGGGCTGACGGCGGAGGAGACGGGGCAGATGTTGGGAATGTCACCCGGAGCGGTGCGGGTGGCTCAGCACCGGGCGTTGAGCCGGCTGCGGGCCCTTGCCGAGCAGTAGTCCCCCGAGGTTGTTCCCTGCGGTTGTCCCTGGCCTTTGTTCCGTGCCTTGTTCCGTGCCTTTGTTCCTTCGGTGAACAGGCCGCACCTCAGTTCCGTACGAACATACGAAGCCGGTAGGCGGACGGAACCGTGGAATTCGGGACCCTTCCTTCCCGTTAGCATGGACATCCGCACCGATCAAGGCCATTGGGGAAGGTGTCATGACTGCAAACGTCGACGGAGTGCCTGACAAATTCGCGACACTCGGGCTGACCTACGACGACGTGCTGCTGCTGCCGGGCTCGTCGGACATGGCGCCCGACGAGATCGACACCGCCTCGTACGTCTCCAGGAACGTGCGGGTGAACATCCCGCTGCTGTCCGCCGCCATGGACAAGGTCACCGAGTCGCGCATGGCGATCGCGATGGCCCGTCAGGGCGGCGTCGGTGTTCTGCACCGCAATCTCTCCATCGAGGACCAGGCCAACCAGGTCGACCTGGTGAAGCGCTCCGAGTCCGGCATGGTGGCCGACCCGATCACCGTGCACCCGGATGCCACGCTCGCCGAGGCCGACGCGCTGTGCGCCAAGTTCCGGATCAGCGGCGTCCCGGTCACCGACCCCAACAAGAAGCTCCTCGGCATCGTCACCAACCGCGACATGGCCTTCGAGAGCGACCGCTCCCGCCGGGTCCGCGAGGTCATGACGCCGATGCCGCTGGTCACCGGCAAGGTCGGCATCTCCGGCGTCGAGGCCATGGAGCTGCTGCGCAAGCACAAGATCGAGAAGCTTCCGCTGGTCGACGACGCGGGCGTCCTCAAGGGCCTGATCACGGTCAAGGACTTCGTCAAGGCGGAGAAGTACCCGAACGCCGCGAAGGACGCCGAGGGCCGGCTGCTCGTCGGTGCCGCGGTCGGTGTCGCCGGTGACTCCTTCGAGCGCGCCCAGGCCCTGATCGAGCGGGGCGTCGACTTCATCGTCGTGGACACCGCGCACGGCCACTCCCGGCTCGTCGGCGACATGGTCGCCAAGATCAAGTCGAACTCCGCGGGCGTCGACGTCATCGGCGGCAACATCGCCACCCGTGACGGCGCCCAGGCGCTCATCGACTCCGGCGTGGACGGCATCAAGGTCGGCGTCGGTCCCGGCTCCATCTGTACGACCCGTGTCGTCGCCGGCATCGGCGTCCCGCAGGTCACCGCGATCTACGAGGCCGCGCTGGCCGCCAAGGAGGCCGGCATCCCGGTCATCGGCGACGGTGGCCTCCAGTACTCCGGCGACATCGCCAAGGCCCTGGTCGCGGGCGCCGACACCGTGATGCTGGGCTCGCTGCTCGCGGGCTGCGAGGAGTCCCCGGGCGAGCTGCTGTTCATCAACGGCAAGCAGTTCAAGTCGTACCGCGGCATGGGTTCGCTCGGCGCCATGCAGACGCGCGGCGAGCGCAAGTCGTTCTCCAAGGACCGCTACTTCCAGGAGGGCGTCGCCTCCGACGAGCAGCTGGTCCCCGAGGGCATCGAGGGCCAGGTGCCCTACCGCGGCCCGCTGCACTCGGTCGTCCACCAGCTGGTCGGCGGACTGCGGCAGTCGATGTTCTACGTCGGCGGCCGCACGGTACCGGAGCTGCAGGCCAACGGCCGCTTCGTACGGATCACGTCGGCGGGTCTGAAGGAGTCGCACCCGCACGACATCCAGATGACGGTCGAGGCGCCGAACTACAGCCGTAAGTAGTCGGCCGGCAGTCGCCAGGCTTCCCCAGGGCGGCCCCGGGACCTCCGGGGCCGCCCTGGGCGTGGCCGTCGGGGATACTGGAAGGCGCTGCAACGCATCAGGGAAAGGCCACACACGTGACTGAGATCGAGATCGGGCGCGGCAAGCGCGGCCGCCGGGCGTACGCCTTCGACGACATCGCCGTCGTCCCGAGCCGTCGTACGCGCGACCCGAAGGAGGTCTCGATCGCCTGGCAGATCGACGCCTACCGCTTCGAGCTGCCGTTCCTGGCCGCCCCCATGGACTCGGTCGTCTCCCCGGCCACCGCGATCCGCATCGGTGAGCTCGGCGGCCTCGGCGTGCTGAACCTCGAGGGACTGTGGACGCGGTACGAGGACCCGCAGCCGCTGCTCGACGAGATCGTCGGCCTGGACTCGGAGACGGCGACCCGGCGCCTCCAGGAGATCTACTCCGCCCCCATCAAGGAGGAGCTGATCGGCGCGCGCATCAAGGAGGTGCGCGACTCGGGCGTGGTCACCGCGGCCGCGCTCTCCCCGCAGCGCACGGCGCAGTTCTCCAAGGCCGTCGTCGACGCGGGCGTGGACATCTTCGTCATTCGCGGTACGACGGTGTCGGCCGAGCACGTGTCGGGTTCGCACGAGCCGCTGAACCTGAAGCAGTTCATCTACGAGCTCGACGTCCCGGTGATCGTGGGCGGCTGCGCCACCTACACCGCCGCCCTGCACCTGATGCGCACCGGCGCCGCGGGCGTCCTGGTCGGCTTCGGCGGCGGCGCGGCGCACACCACGCGCAACGTGCTGGGCATCCAGGTCCCGATGGCGACCGCGGTCGCGGACGTGGCCGCGGCCCGCCGTGACTACATGGACGAGTCCGGCGGCCGGTACGTGCACGTCATCGCCGACGGTGGCGTGGGCTGGTCCGGCGACATTCCCAAGGCCATCGCCTGCGGCGCGGACGCCGTCATGATGGGCTCCCCGCTCGCCCGCGCCACGGACGCGCCCGGCAGGGGCCACCACTGGGGCATGGAGGCCGTCAACGAGGAGCTTCCCCGCGGCAAGAAGGTCGACCTCGGCACGGTCGGCACGGTCGAGGAGGTCCTGACCGGCCCGTCCCACACCCCCGACGGCTCGATGAACCTCTTCGGCGCCCTGAAGCGGGCCATGGCCACCACCGGCTACAGCGAGCTGAAGGAGTTCCAGCGCGTCGAGGTGACGGTGGCGGACTCGCAGCACAAGCGGTAGGTCGTACGACGTCGAAGGGCCCGTCCACCGGGGAGGTGGACGGGCCCTTCGGTGTGCCGTCGCGGCTTAGAGCCAGGCCGCCAGGAAGGCGGCCATCAGCAGGACGAGGCCGCCGGCGAAGATACGGGCGCCCCGTATGCGGAATTGGTGGGCTGTCCACACCATGTCGAGCGGGCGGAAGTCGCCCGTGGCGGCGGCTCTCAGCTCGGTGTTGATCCTGGCGCGCTCCGCCCAGACGTCGGCCGCCCCGCGCACGTTGAACGCCAAGCGGCCGCCCCATCCGGTGGCCGCGAGACCGACCAGCAGGAGAACCACGGGTACGGGCACCACGCTCAGGCCACGGCCTTCTTGGCGCCCGAGAACGCGGCGAAGGCGCCGATGGCGAGGAACAGGAAGCTCATCGCGTCGAACGACTCCTTCCAGATCGTGACGACCAGGTCGGAGTACTCGGTGAGCACGTCGGTGAGGGTGACACTGGCCTCGGTGGCGTCCATGATCAACGCGACCCCGAACAGCTGACCCAGGCAGACCGCGCCCAGCGACAGCACGCCGCTCACGATCGGCAGGATCGGGTTCGCGCCGCCGACCTTGCCCGCGGCGAAGCCGATGGCGAGGCCGACGCCGATCGCGGCGTAGCCGATCTCGCGCTCGGTGGCCTTGAGGATGTAGCCGTAGATGCCCGCGGTGACCAGGGCCACGACGACGGCGGCGACCACGCCGAGGGTCACATTGCCCTGGGCCGGGGCGGCCGGCGGCACCGGGGCCGGCTGCTGGGCGAACGGGTTGCCGTCGGTGGGCGGCTGCGGCGAGGTTGGCTGGGTCATGACAGAGATCCCCCCATGGGACTGTCGGGCGAGCGGAGCGGAGTGTGCGCACGAGTGTGCGACGAGGCTCGCCTGCCGGGCGAGTCGCCGAAGAGTAGCAGGCACTCCACCCGGCGCCACCAGCCAATTTCGCCCTCAGAGCCGGTGCGCCGCCCCCGTCGGCGTGGCCCCGCGCGTGTCCAGCAACAGCTGTGCCTTCACCGACAGGCCCTGGAGGTCGTACGTCCGGTGTTGCTGGAGCAGGATCGTCAGGTCGGCGTCGGCGGCGGCCTCGTAGAGGGAGTCCGCGCGGGGGACCGGGCGGTCGAGGACGTTCCAGGAGGGGACGTGGGGGTCGTGGTAGCTCACCGAGGCGCCCAGCTCCATCAGGCGGATCGCGATCTCCCGGGCGGGCGTGGCCTGTTGGTCGGCGAGGTCGGGCTTGTACGTCACGCCGAGGAGCAGGACGCGGGCGCCCCGCGCGGACTTGCCGTGCTCGTTGAGGAGGGCGGCGGCGCGCTGGACGACGTAGCGCGGCATCTGGCTGTTGACCTGCTGGGCCAGTTCGACCATGCGCAGGGTGCGGCCGGTGGGGGCGCCGGTCAGGTCCTGGGGGACCGCGTGGCCGCCGACGCCGGGGCCGGGGCGGAAGGACTGGAAGCCGAAGGGCTTGGTCTCCGCGCAGCGGACGACGTCCCACAGGTCGACGCCCAGGTCGTGGCAGAGGACGGCCATCTCGTTGACGAGGGCGATGTTGACGTGGCGGTAGTTGGTCTCCAGGAGCTGGACCGTCTCCGCCTCTCGCGGGCCACGCGCGCGTACCACCTTGTCGGTGAGGCGTGAGTAGAAGGCGGCCGCCGACTCGGTGCAGGCGGGGGTCAGGCCGCCGATCACCTTGGGGGTGTTGGCGGGGGTGAAGTCGCGGTTGCCGGGGTCGACGCGGCTGGGGGAGTAGGCCAGGTGGAAGTCGCGGCCCGCGCGGAGGCCGGAGCCCGCTTCGAGGAGGGGGCGCAGGAGGTCCTCGGTGGTGCCCGGGGGGACCGGGGACTCCAGGATGACCGTGGTGTGCGGGCGCAGGTGGGCGGCCAGGGTGCGGGCCGCGGACTCCACCTGGGTGAGGTCGAGCCCGCCGTCCGCCCCGCGCGGGGTGGGCGCGCAGATGACCGCCGTGCGCACCCGGCCGAGTTCGGCGGGGGAGGTGGTCGGCCGGAAGCCCCCCGAGAGCATCCGGCGCAGTTCGGCGGGGCTGAGGGAGCCGGCCTCGGGGCCGGTGCGGTAACCGAGCGTGGGGATGCCGGCGGCGACGGCGGCCTGGGCCAGGGGCAGTCCGTAGGGGCCGAGTCCGATGACGGCGAGATCTGCGGGCATGGCGTTGGACCGTCCTTCCCAGTAGCCGAAGCGGGACAGGTGCGCAAGCCCTGTGGACTGGACGAGCGAGCGCAATGTCAGACTAAGAGTAAATCTGACCGAAATACGAGATTGATTCCTTGTGTGTTCCCGTTGGAGTTCCTCAAGCTTTGGCCTATGCCTTGTGGAAGTTGTCCACAGGCTGGGGGTGACTGGTGGCTGAAGCCGGGCAAGGCGGTCAGAATTTGGGCATGAGGGATACGGACCGGGTCACTCCTCACGGGTGAGACCGGCGTGACCGACAGCGGGAGGCAGCGGTGAGGACAGCGACACTGGGGCCGGCACAGCGGGCCGAGGCACTGGCATCCATGGCCGAGCGCGAGCTGGACCTACTGGTGGTGGGTGCCGGCGTGGTCGGTGCCGGGACCGCCCTCGACGCGGTGACGCGCGGGCTGTCCGTCGGCCTGGTCGAGGCACGTGACTGGGCGTCGGGCACCTCGAGCCGGTCGAGCAAGCTCATCCACGGTGGCCTGCGCTACCTGGAGATGCTCGACTTCGCCCTCGTCCGGGAGGCGTTGAAGGAACGCGGGTTGTTGTTGGAACGGCTCGCTCCACACCTCGTGAAGCCGGTGCCGTTCCTGTACCCGCTCCAGCACAAGGGCTGGGAGCGGCTGTACGCCGGCTCCGGCGTCGCGCTCTACGACACCATGTCGATGGCCCGTGGGCATGGGCGGGGCCTGCCGATGCACCGGCACCTGAGCCGCCGTCACGCACTGCGCATCGCACCCGCCTTGAAGAAGGACGCCCTGGTCGGCGCCCTCCAGTACTACGACGCTCAGATGGACGACGCCCGCTTCGTGGCCACCCTGGTGCGTACGGCGGCGGCATACGGTGCGCAGGTCGCCAACCGTGCCCGGGTGACCGGCTTCCTCCGCGAGGGCGAACGCGTCGTCGGCGCCCGGGTGCAGGACGTCGAGGCGGGCGGGGAGTACGAGGTCCGCGCCAAGCAGATCGTCAACGCCACGGGTGTGTGGACCGACGACACGCAGGCCATGGTGGGCGAGCGGGGCCAGTTCCACGTACGGGCCTCCAAGGGCATCCACCTCGTCGTACCCAAGGACCGCATCCACGCGACGACCGGGCTGATCCTGCGCACCGAGAAGTCCGTGCTGTTCGTCATCCCGTGGGGCCGGCACTGGATCATCGGCACGACCGACACCGACTGGGACCTCGACAAGGCACATCCCGCCGCGTCCAGCGCGGACATCGACTACCTGCTGGAACATGTGAACTCGGTGCTCGCCGTGCCGCTCACGCGCGACGACGTCGAGGGCGTGTACGCCGGTCTGCGGCCGTTGCTGGCCGGGGAGTCGGACGCCACCAGCAAGCTGTCCCGCGAGCACACCGTGGCGCATCCCGTGCCGGGGCTCGTGGTCGTGGCGGGCGGCAAGTACACGACGTACCGGGTCATGGCCAAGGACGCCGTGGACGAAGCCGTGCACGCGCTCGATCTGCGGGTCGCCGAGTGCGTCACCGAGGACGTGCCGCTGCTGGGCGCCGAGGGATACCGGGCGCTGTGGAACGCGCGAGCGCGGATCGCCGCCCGGACGGGGCTGCACGTGGTGCGGGTGGAGCATCTGCTGAACCGATTCGGCTCGCTGGCGGAGGAGGTCCTGGACCTCATCGCGGCGGACGCCTCGCTCGGGGAGCCACTGCAGGCGGCCGAGGACTATCTGCGCGCCGAGGTCGTGTACGCCGCCTCGCACGAAGGGGCGCGGCATCTGGACGACGTGCTGACCCGGCGGACGCGGATCTCCATCGAGACCTTCGACCGGGGGACGCGGAGCGCGCGGGAGGCCGCCGAGTTGATGGCGCCGGTGCTGGGCTGGGACAAGGACCACATCGAGCGGGAGATCCAGCACTACGAGAAGCGAGTGGAGGCGGAGCGGGAGTCGCAGCGGCAGCCCGACGACCTGACGGCCGACGCGGCCCGGTTGGGGGCGCCGGACATCGCGCCGCTGTAGGGCTCCCGCACGTCCTTGGATCCCGGTTCGACGTCACTCGAACGAGTGTCGCGAGCCGGGATCTTCGTTCGGAACCCGCTCGTTCTACGAGGTGCGGGGGCAGAACTCGGCGGTGAGCAGGGCCGGTTCGAGGTCGGGGTCTGCGATCGCGGTCGTGTTCACGCGGAAGGTGAGGACGCGACGGCCGTCGACGGTGGCCGCGGTGCGCACATAACTGCCGGCGATCCGGCCGTTGTGCCCCCATACCGTCGTGCCGCACGGCAGCTTCACCGGGAACAGCCCCATGCCGTACAGGCCGTGTGCGGCGCGGGTGTCGCGCATCTCTCGCAGCCGGTGCGGGGGCAGCAGTTCACCGCCGAGCAGCGCCGCGTAGAAGCGGTCCAGGTCGGCGAGCGTGGTCACCAACTCGCCGGCGGCCCCGGCGACCCGCGGATCCAGATCGGTGACATCTGATCCGTCGGTGTCGTAGGCGCGGCCGTGCGGGGTGGGGAGGGAGGTGCGGGATCCAGGGAAGGAGGTGTTCGCCAGACCCAGCGGAGCGATGATGCGGCGCTCGGCCTCGGTTGCGTAGGAGTGGCCGGTGACCTGTGCGATGACCATGCCGAGCAGGACGTAGTTGGTGTTCGAGTAGGAGTAGCGGCCCGGGGCGGCCGGAGGGTGGGTGAGTGCGATCCGTACGGCTTGAAGAGGTGTGAGGGGGACCAGGCCCCGGGTGTCCGTGGTGAAGTCGTTCAGGCCGCTGGTGTGGGTGAGCAGGGCGCGCAGGGTGATCGTGCGGCCGTCGTTGCCGGCTCCGCGGACCAGGCCGGGCAGATGCCGCTCCACGGTGTCGGACAGGGACAGCCGGTGTTCTTCGGCCAGTTGGAGGACGACCGTCGCGAGGAAGGTCTTCGTGATGCTGCCGGCGCGGAAGTGGTCTGCGCGGGCGATGCCCTGTCCTGCCTCGGCGTAGCGGGTGCCGGTCTCCTCGCGGGCCAGCAGGGCGGCGGCGGGGACTCCGTCCGCGCTGACCAGCAGCGGGAGGATCGCGTCCGTCGGCGGTGTCGCGGGTGCGGAGGAGGCGGCCGGGGTCAGGGCGAGGAGCGCGAGGGACACAGGTACGGCCAGTAGTGTCCGGAACGGCGGCATCGTGGTCCCTCCCTTGTCGCGGATCGTCATGGGTGGCTCATCCGGCGGGGCTTCTCGTGTGGCGGGGCTCTTCTTGCAGGGCGGCCCTTCAGGTGGGCCCCTTGTACAGGGCTCCTCATGCGGTGGTTCCTCGTGCCGAGGTCATCATGCGGGGTTCCTCGTTCGGCGGTCCGCCGTGTGGTGGTTCCTTGCGCAGTGGTTTTTCGTGCGGTGGTTCCTCGTGTGGCGATCTGTCCTGCGGCTGTTCCTTGTGTGCGGCCCATCATGCAGGGTGGCGGAATCCGGCCTTCCGGCGGTCTTCGGGTGGGGCGGGCTTCGTGGTGCGGGGCGTGTGGTCGTCACCCTGGTGTGAGGGTCCGTGGCGCGCCGTGTTCATGGGGGTGCCGGTGTTCGGTCCTCATGGCGGGCGGCCGGTCCGCAGGGGCACCCTGGGCGTCGGGCACTTGTCGGGTGAGGGACAATGGAGGCTCTGTCAGGGCGGGTTGTATGAGGGGACGCATGTCGGAGGCGGAGCGGGCGGGGGCATCCCGTCAGGGCAAGAGCGAACGTCTCCTCGCCGGGCGGTACCGGTTGGGAGCAGTGCTCGGCCGCGGCGGCATGGGCACGGTGTGGCGTGCCGAGGACGAGACCCTGGGTCGGATCGTCGCGGTGAAGGAGCTGAGGTTCCCCTCCAATATCGACGAGGAGGAGAAGCGGCGGCTGATCACGCGGACGTTGCGTGAGGCCAAGGCGATCGCGCGGATCCGGAACAACAGCGCGGTGACCGTCTTCGACGTGGTCGAGGAGGACGACCGGCCGTGGATCGTGATGGAGCTCGTCGAGGGCAAGTCGCTCGCCGAGGCCATCCGGGAGGACGGCCTGCTGGAGCCGAAGCGCGCGGCGGAGGTCGGCCTGGCGGTGCTCGACGTGCTGCGTTCGGCGCACCGTGAGGGCATCCTGCACCGGGACGTGAAGCCGTCCAACGTGCTGATCTCCGAGGACGGCCGGGTCGTGCTCACCGACTTCGGGATCGCCCAGGTGGAGGGCGACCCGTCCATCACCTCGACCGGCATGCTGGTCGGCGCCCCCTCCTACATCTCCCCGGAGCGCGCCCGCGGGCACAAGCCGGGTCCGGCCGCTGACCTGTGGTCGCTGGGCGGGCTGTTGTACGCGTCGGTCGAGGGGGTGCCGCCGTACGACAAGGGCTCGGCGATCGCCACTCTGACCGCGGTGATGACCGAGCCGCTGGAGGAGCCGAAGAACGCGGGTCCGCTGAAGGACGTCATCTACGGGCTGCTCACCAAGGATCCCGAGAAGCGGCTCGACGACGCTGGTGCGCGCGTGATGCTCAACGCGGTGATCCACGCGCCCGAGCCCAAGGAAGAGCCGGAGCCGGCGCCGGACGCGACGAAGGTCGTGCCGTTGCCTCCGCAGCCCGACCGGGGTGAGGGCGGGGAACGGTTGCGCGGGGCGTTCCGTTCCGTGCGGAAGGCGGCCGTGGCCGCGGGGGCGGCCGGTACGGCGGCTGCGGCTCGGGCCAAGTCCGGGAGCGGGACGGGTACTTCGGGCTCGTCCGGTGCCTCGGGATCGTCGGGTACCTCGGGTTCGTCCGGTGCCTCGGGATCGTCGGGTTCGTCGGGTACCTCGGGTTCGCCCGGTGGTGCGGCGGCTTCGGGGCCGGGCGCTGCGGGGCCGGGTGCGCAGGCGAAGCCGGCTTCTTCGTCCGGGACGGCTGTCTCGGGGTCCGGCAGCGTGGGTGTCACCGGTGCCGCTGGTGCTGGTGCTGGTGCGGGCTCGGGATCCGGGGGCAACGCGGCTGCTGGGGGGCGGAGTTCGGGGTGGCCCGTGATGACGCCGCCGGCGGATCTGCCGCCGCGGCCCGTGCCGAGGGCGCCGCTCACCGATGTGGTGCCGAAGCGGACGCTGGTGATCATCGCGGTGGTCGTGGTGCTCGCTGTGGTCGCGGTCGTGCTGGCCATCACGTTGAGCGGTGACGGCGACTCCTCCACGAGCTCGGCGGGCGGCGGTGCCAAGGCTTCCGCCAGTGCGAGCGCGAGTGCCTCCACCAAGGAGGACGAGAGCGGCGGCGCCCAGGCGGACGGCAAGGCGACCGGGTCCGCGGGGTCCGGCGCGGCGGCCGAGAAGACGCCGAGCAACAGCCCGACCGCGACCGGCGGTAGCGAGGGCGGCGGTTCCGCGAAGGGCGACAGCACGGCGGAGACGACGTACAAGGGCGGTCAGGGGTACTCGATCGGGCTGCCGAAGGGGTGGAAGTTCCAGACGTCGAGTTCGGCGGGGGATCGTTTCACCGGTCCTGACGGGCAGAAGCTGTTGGTGGCCTGGACGTCCACGCCGAAGGGCGACCCGGTGGCGGACTGGAAGAGCCAGGAGCAGTACATGGCGCGTTCCCAGTACGACCGGGTCCGAATAGCGAAGGTGAACTACCGGGGCTGGCTTGCGGCCGACTGGGAGTTTACCTATGTCGAGGGCGGGACGAAGTACCGGACGATCGACCGGGGGTTCGTCGTCGACGACCATCTCGGATATGCCCTGATGTACACGGCGAAAGCGGCCAATTGGGGCAGTGAGCTGCGCAAGGACACCTGGCAGACCCTCGCGCAGACATTCGAACCGAAATCGTGAAGTGACCCGACCCGCGTTTGAGGCGTGAGATCTGGCATCCCCTCTTTGCGGGTTGCCTCCGGCACGTATCGTGAAGGCTTGCGGACCGTACGCATCCAACTATGGGCGGAACGGCACGCGAGGCGAACGGAATTGACCGATCCGGAGTGCCGGGGGAGGCAACGTGGACGACTATGCGGGACGGGTACTCGCCGACCGCTACCGCCTGCCGCTGCCGCCCTCCGACGAGTACGAACTGACCGAGACCCGGGCCTTCGACACCTACAGCGGTCAGGAAGTCCTCGTCCGGCAGGTGCCGTTGCCCGAGGTCGTCGAGGCGGAGGTGCTCGACGCGGAGGGGCTGCCCGACGGTTTCACCGCAAGGGACCCGAGGGACCGGGGAGTTCGGCGGTCCGCGGCGCGTACGAGCACACGGCGACCCACCGATCCGGCCGTCCGGCGGGCCGTCGAGGCCGCGCAGGCCGCCGCTTCGATACCCGACCATCCCCGGCTCGACCAGGTCTTCGACGTGTTCGCCGAGGGCGGGTCGCTGTGGATAGTGAGCGAGTTGGTGGCCGCGCGGCCACTGGCGGCGCTGCTGGCGGAGAAGCCGCTGACGCCGTACCGGGCGGCCGAGGTCGCCTCCGACGTCCTCATGGCCCTGCGGGTGCTGCATGCGCACGGCTGGGTGCACCGGAACATCACCGCCCGCACGGTCCTCGTCTGCGACGACGGCCGTGTGATGCTGACCGGCCTCGCGGTCGGGGCGGCGGAGGAGGCCCTGTGCGGGTACGACCCGGTGCCGGCCGAGGAGGGTGACCGGGAGTCCGGTGACCGGCGCGCGGCGGGTGTCCCGGGGACTTTCGGTGGGCCGGGCGGTGCGGGCGGTCCTGGTGGCCCCGGGGCAGTGAGCCGTCCCGGTGGCCCGACGAGTGCCGGCGGACGTGGTCCGGGTGGTGCCGGCGGTCCGGTGAGCGGTGGTGGGACCGGTCTCGGCGGTGCCGCCGCCCAGGCGGGTGCCGTCGACCCCGAGGCCGCGCGGCGGGCCGCCATCGAGGCGCGGGAGGCCGGTGGGCTGCCGGGGCTCGGCGGGGATGCGGCGAGCGGTACGGGTGCGTCGTCGGCCGCGATCGAGCGCAGGGCCGTCGAGACCGGCGGGGACGTCCGGGCCGCGCGCGCCGGGGCGATCGCCGCGTATCGCGCGGGTGCCCGGGCCGCCGCCCGGGTCCAGGAGGCCCAGCAGAACGGCCGCGCGGCCCTGCCCGGAGCCCGGCCGACGCCCGAGGGCGACCCCGCGACGACGGCCGGGGGACCGGCATCGCCGTACGGCTCGGGCAGCGGTGGGCTTCAGGCGCCGTACGCCATGGGCAACGGCGTCGAGCTTCCGCCGGGCGGCGATGCCCAGTCGGGGTACGGCCCCGGCCACGGCGTTTCCCTTCCGCGGGGTTCCGCTCCCCTCGGTGATGTGGTGCAGCCCGGCCGTGGCGATCAGCCCCGTTCCGGCGGCACGCCGCAGGGGCAGATAGCCGATCCGTACGGTGTGCGGGCCGACTGGCAGGGGGCCGTGCCGCGTGGTGGAGCCGCGGGTACGGCGTTGCCGGCGGCTGGGCATGAACGTGGCGCCGCTCTTCCGTCCGGAGGGCCCGACCCCGCGCCCGCCCCCAGCCGTTGGGACGAGCTCGCCGCAGCGGCTCCCGCTCCCCGCGGCCCCGCAACCGCGCTCGCCGCCGAGCGGGCGCGGCAGGCCAGGATGGCCGTGGTCGGACCGGTGACCGAGCGGTGGGCGCCGGAGCAGGCCGGGCCGGTGCACGAGAACTGGCAGTTGGCCGCGCCGATCGGGCCTGCCACCGACCTGTGGGCGCTCGGGGCGCTGCTCTTCAGGGCTGTACAGGGGCACGCGCCCTACCCGGAGGAGTCGACGGCCGAGCTGGTGCAGATGGTGTGCGCCGAGCCGCCCGCCTTCGCCGAGGAGTGCGGGCCGCTGCGGCCGGTCGTGGAGTCGCTGCTGCGCCAGGACCCCACCGAGCGGCTGGACTTCGAGGAGGTTCGGGGCTGGCTGCGGTCGCTGGTGCGGTCCGCGCCCGAGCCCGACGCCGGCGCGTACGTCGTCGCCGCGCCGCCCCTCGACTCCACCCGGCTGCCCGTCGTACGACGGCGGGGCGAGCTGGTGCGCCGACGGCGCGCCGGGCTGCCCGCGACCAGTGCGCACGGACGGCACAAGCGGGCCAAGCAGGGCAAGCAGGAGCCGGCGCGTTCGCCGCGCCGGCTCGGGCGTACGTTGCTTCTGCTGGTGCTGCTGCTGATGGCCGCGGTGATCGCGTACGCCATGCTGTTCATGCCGAAGGCCACCGACTCGACGGGCGGCGCGGGCGACACCGACCGGACCGGTTCCGCCGGCGAGGTCAGCGAGGCGCCTGCCAGCAGCGAGCCGCGGCCCGACCAGAACTCCCCGGAGGCCGGCCCTTCCGAGTCCGCGGAGCCCCAGACCACCAGCCCGGACGTCGCCGACGGCTTCACCCTGCGTACGGACTCCGCCGGCTTCCGTATCGCCGTCGCGAGCGGCTGGGACCACACGCCCAAGAACGGCCGGGGTCAGGTCGTGTACGCGCACGGCGACTTCGACCTGATCGTCGTACCCGGAAGGGACAGCGCCGACGAGTACGGCGAGGACCCCATGGCGTACCAGCGGGAGGACGAGCGCGAGTTGCAGCCGTACCGCGACTCCAGCTGGGCCAGCGCCAGCGGGCTGAAGACGATCCAGGTGGGTGGGCGGACCATGGCCGAGGGGCAGTTCACCTGGACCGACGACGCGGGGCGCGAGCTGTTCGTGCGCAATCTCGCGATGCTCGTCGACGGGAAGTACCACGTGGTCCAGGTGCGCGGGCCGGAGGCCGAGCGGGACGAGGTGACGCGGCTGTTCGAGCAGGCGTCGGCGACGTACGAGGTCACCGGCTGAGCGGTGCCCGGTCACATCGGGTGACGGTTGCTTCCGGAGGTCGAAAGCGACAACTGTCACAACCGCGAAACCTTGGCACCCCCGTGGTTCCCCGCACTCGGCCCGGTCCCTAATCTGGCCCTGTCAAGAGCATTGCGGGGCAACGTGAATCAGATGCAGGGCCTGCTTCTCGCGGGTCGTTACCGGCTTGCCGACACCATCGGCAGCGGCGGTATGGGCCGTGTGTGGCGTGCGCATGACGAAGTGCTGCACCGGGCCGTCGCCATCAAAGAGCTGACCGCTGCCCTGTACGTGTCCGAGAGCGACCAGGAGCGGCTGCTCCACCGTACCCGCGCCGAGGCCCGCGCGGCCGCCCGGATCAATCACTCCGCCGTCGTCACCGTGCACGACGTGCTCGATCATGACGCCCGCCCGTGGATCGTGATGGAGCTGATCGAGGGGCGTTCGCTGGCCGACGCGGTCAAGGCGCAGGGGCGTGTCGAGCCCGCCGAGGCGGCCAGGATCGGGCTGTGGGTGCTGCGTGCGCTGCGCGCCGCGCACTCCGCCGGGGTCCTGCACCGGGATGTGAAGCCCGGCAACGTCCTCCTCTCCCAGGACGGCCGGGTGCTCCTGACCGACTTCGGTATCGCGCAGATCGAGGGCGATACGACGATCACCCGCACCGGAGAGGTCGTCGGCTCCGTCGACTACCTCGCCCCCGAGCGGGTCCGTGGCCATGATCCGGGCCCCGCCTCCGACCTGTGGGCGCTCGGCGCGACGCTGTACACGGCGGTGGAGGGCCGGTCGCCGTTCCGCCGCACCTCGCCGATCGGCACGATGCAGGCGGTCGTCGAGGAACGGCCCGCCGAGCCGGTCAACGCCGGGGCGCTGGGGCCGGTCCTCGCCGCGCTGCTGCGCAAGGATCCGGCCGAGCGGCCGAGCGCCGCGGAGGCCGAGCTGATGCTTGCCGAGGCGGCGGAGGGGCGGTCGTCGGCTGCGGCGCAGGCGTATGTGTCCACGGGGCATGTGCGGTACGAGCCGTCGCACACGACGGGGGCCGGTACCCCTGCGCAGACGGCCGCCGCCACCCCGTATCCGCCGGTCACGATCGGTGCCCCGGCCCCTCCCGTCCCGCGCAAGCGGCACCGCCTGCGTACGTTCGCCCTGGTCGTCGCCCTCGCGGCGATCGTCGGCGGGGGTGTGGCGGTCGCGTTGCAGCAGTTCGGCACGGGCAGCACCGGCGACTCCGCCTCGCCGACTCCGACTCCGACTCCGAGTGCCAGTGCCACGCCGGGCAACGAGGGCGGTCAGGGGGCGGTGCCCGCCGGTTGGGAGCGGCGCAACGACCCGGTGGGCTTCAGCATCTCCCTGCCCAAGGGGTGGCAGCGGACCGTCTCCATCGACCAGGACGGCCTCCAGCAGGTCGACTACTCGCCCGACAACGGCAAGCACCTGGTGCGGGTCGCCGTCGACATCGCGCCGGACTTCAGCACCTCGTACGAGCACATGAGCAACCTGAGTGATCGGCTCGCCGATCGGTTCGCGGACTACCAGCAGCTGAGCCTCAAGCAGGAGCTCTTCCGTGACCAGCCGGGCGCCCGCTGGGAGTACACGTGGACCGCGCAGGCCAAGGACGCGCCGCACTACTTCCCGGGGCCCTATCGCGCGATCGACGTCGGGTACATGGACCCTGACGGAACCGAGTACGCGATCTACGCTTCCTCGCCGGCCGCCGACTGGGCCGCCACGAGCCGGCAGTTCACGTGGATGCTGCGGAGCTTTCAGCCGAAAACCTCCTGACAACTTGGCCGGTCACCGCCCCGGAGGGGATCCGTCCGGCGCGGCATCATGGGGCGTATGGGGACCTCGGGGGACAACTTCCGTGTCATAGCGGGCCGTTACCGCCTGGAGGTCAGGATCGGGCGGGGCGGCATGGGTGTCGTGTGGCGGGCGACCGATCTACTGCTCGGGCGGCGGGTGGCGGTCAAGGAGATCTCCCTCGACGAGACGCTGTCCGAGGCCGAGGCCCGGTGGCAGCGCGACCGGACCCTGCGCGAGGCGCGGGCCGTCGCGCAGCTCAGGCACCCGCACATCATCGTCGTCCATGACATCGTCGAGCAGGACGAACGGCCCTACCTCGTCATGGAGTTGATAGACGGCGGCTCCCTCGCCGACCGGATCGCCGTGCACGGGCCGGTGGCGCCCGCCGAGGCCGCCCGGATCGGCGTCGATCTGCTCGGCGCGTTGCGCGCGGCGCATGCGGCCGGGGTCCTGCACCGGGACATCAAGCCCGCGAACGTCCTGATGGAGGCCGGCACCGGCCGGGTCGTCCTCACCGACTTCGGCGTCGCGCAGGTCGCGGGCGCCACCACGCTCACCGAGACCGGGTCCTTCGTCGGCTCGCCCGAGTACACCGCGCCGGAGCGGATGTCGGGGGTCGGGACCGGGCCCGCGTCGGACCTGTGGTCGGTGGGCGCGCTGCTGTGCACGGCGCTGAGCGGTGAATCGCCGTTCCGGCGCGACTCGTTGAGCGGCATCCTGCACGCGGTCCTCGCGGGTGAGATACGGCCGCCCGCGCAGGCCGCGCCGATCCTGCCCGTCGTACGAGGGCTGCTGGAGCGCGATCCGGAGCGGCGGCTGGACGCGGAGTCGGCCGAGCGGATGCTGCGGGCCTTCCTGGAGACGGGGCGTCTGCCCGTCGCCGAGCGGCGTTCCCTGCGGGGTGTGCTGACGGCCGTGGTGCTGGTCGCCGCGATGGCGGGGGCGGGGGTGTCGGGGGCGGCGCTGATCATGCATCAGGACGGAGGCGGGGGTGAGCCGTCGCCGTCGCCCACATCGGTCAGCGGCTCGGCCGGTTCGAGTCCGACGGTGACGCCTTCCGTGACGCACTCGGTGGCGCCCTCTGTGACGAAACCTTCCTTCACCGGGTCCGAGACTCCATAGCGAGCTCACATAAAAGGGAGATAAGCGACCTCCTGAGTCACGGGTCTGTGACCGCAACGCCTTCTGAGTGGATTCGGACGCTGCTGGCGCGATATGAACGGACCCATGAGCAGCAACGGGGGAGCCCCTTACGGGTCCGACGAGCCGACGAGTTTTGGTCTGCAACCGCCGAACCCGCCCGCGGCCGTGCCGCACCCGAACAACCCGTACGCGGCGCCCACTCAGGTCGTGCCCCATCAGACGGCACCCTCCGCGCCCGAACCGGAGCCGGGTACCGGCCGGTTGATCGGTGGTCGTTACCGTCTGCTCGCCAAACTCGGGCACGGCGGCATGGGGACGGTCTGGCGCGCCAAGGACGAGACGGTGGACCGCGAGGTCGCCGTCAAGGAGCCCCGCGTACCCGATCATCTTCCCGACCGCGAACGCGTCAACGCGTTCGAGCGCATGCGCCGAGAGGCGCGTGCCGCGGCCCGGCTCGACCATCCCGCCGTCGTGAACGTGCACGACGTCGCCGTCGTCGACGGCCAGCCGTGGATCGTCATGGAGCTGGTGCGGGGCCGTTCGCTGGGCGACGCGTTGCAGGAGGGCACCCTCGGGGCGAGGGAAGCGGCGAGAATCGGCCTCGAGGTGCTCGGCGCGCTGGAGGCCGCGCACGCGGCGGGCATCCTGCACCGGGACGTCAAGCCGGACAACGTGCTGCTCGGCCGCCATGACCGCGTCGTCCTCACCGACTTCGGCATCGCCCAGATCGAGGGCGAGACCAATCTGACCGACACCGGCGGCTTCGTCGGCTCGCCCGAGTACATCGCGCCGGAGCGGGTGCTGGGGCAGCGGCCGGGACCGGCGTCGGACCTGTGGTCGCTCGGTGTCGTCCTGTACGCGGCCACCGAGGGCGTCTCGCCGTTCCGCCGCAGCAACACGCCGGCCACGCTCCAGTCGGTCCTCAACGCCACGCCCGCCGTTCCGGCCTCCGCCTCCGGTCCGCTGGCCGACGTCATCACCGGCCTCCTCCAGAAGGACCCCGCGCGTCGCCCGAACGCGGCCCAGGTGCGGGCGCTGCTGGAGACGGCCGCCCATCCGCCCGCTCCGGCGCCGACGCAGGTCGTGCAGCTCGCGCAGGGCGCTCCGAAGGGTGGTGTGCGGCTGGGCCGCAAGTCGCTGATCGGGCTCGGCGCCGCGGTCGTCGCGGCCGCGGTGGCGGCGTATCTGGTGATCGCGGACCCGTTCGCCGGGCCGCTGCCGGACGGCTGGACGACGAAGAAGGTGAAGGACGTCGCCGCGTCGCTGGCGGTGCCCCACAAGTACCAGGAGGAAGTGCCCGACCGGAAGACGGACGAGGCGCACTGGGTCACGTACACCGACTACAGCGGCAGTATCTGGATCGGGCTGAGGCTCGACAGGAAGGCCGAGGACTCGGGCAACACCATCGCGGGCTCGGCGGCCGCCGAGATGTACGAGGACGACAAGAAGTTCAAGGAGAACGGCGAGTACGAGCTCAGCATGCCGGAGGACCCGAAGACGGACACCGATGACGAGGTGACGTACCAGGGGAAACAGGCCGCCAAGAACACGATCACGTACATCACCGACGACAGCCAGAACCCCCGCCCCCGTGAAATGCAGATCTTCTACTACAAGACCTCCAAGGGCGACATGTACAAGCTCACCATCAGCTACCCGGGTGATGGCGACTTCACGAAGCGCGGGCAGGAGGTGGCGAGGACGACGATCGCGAACCTGGACGTCGACGTCCTCTGACCCGCGTCGACAAGCAACCGCCCCACAAGGTACTGATGGGGCATGAGCAACGACCGGGGCGGCACCAGCCCGAAGGGCCGACTGATAGGCGGCCGTTACCGTCTGGCCGAGCGCATCGGGTCGGGCGGTATGGGCACCGTCTGGCGGGCGCACGACGAGCTGGTGGACCGCGAAGTCGCCGTGAAGCAACCGAGGTTGCCCGGTGATCCGGAGGACGAGGCCCATCAGCGGGCCTCTCACCGGCTCTACCGGGAGGCCCGTGCCGCCGCCCGGGTCGACCATCCCGCCGCCGTGTCCATCCATGACGTGGTCGTCGAGGACGGACTGCCCTGGATCGTCATGGAGTTGGTGCGCGGGGAGTCCCTGCACGAGGTGCTCCGGCGTGGCCCGGTCGCCCCGGCCGAGACCGCCCGCATCGGCCTGGCCGTCCTCGGCGCCCTGCGCGCCGCGCACGCCGTCGGGATCGTGCACCGCGATGTGAAGCCCGCCAACGTGCTGCTCGGCCCGCACCGCCGGGTCGTCCTCACCGACTTCGGCATCGCGCACGTCCAGGGCGAGGAATCCCTCACCGTCAGCGGCGAGTTCGTCGGCTCCATCGACTTCGTCGCCCCCGAGCGGATGTCCGGGCGGGTCGCCGGTCCGCCCTCCGATCTGTGGTCCCTGGGCGTCCTGTTGTACGCCGCCGTGGAGGGCGAACCGCCCTTCCGGCGTACGACGCTGGAATCCACCCTCGCCGCGATCCTCTCCTTCGACCCGCCCGAGCCCAAGCGGGCCGGTCCACTGAGCCCTCTGATCAGCGGGCTGCTGGGGAAGGACCCCGATCTGCGGCCGGACGCCGAGGAGGCCGCCAAGATCCTGGAGGCGGCGGCGGAGGGGTGGCCGGTGCCACCGCTGCCTGCCGAGCACTCCCACCAAGTACCTGAGCGAATAAGGGAGTTGGGTGAGGACTCCGGAACCGTACGGCTGCGGGGACCGCAACCCGAGCCCGAACCGAAGCAGCCGGACACCACCGTCGTACCGACGACGTCGCCACGCAAGCCCCACCTGCTGCGCCGTCCGCTCCCGGCCGCCCTGCTCGGGGCCGCGCTGGCCGGCGGCACCTGGCTCGGCGCGTCCTACTTCTTCGCCGAGCCCGAGCCCGCCAGTGTCGCCGAGCCGACGTACACCTCGGCCCCCCTCGCGCCCGCCGCCACCGACATCGCCGACGAGCCCTGGGACAAGCACTCCGAGAAGGCCCTGAAGGCCACGCTCTCCGTCCCGAGCCGGTACGGGGAGACCCACCGGCAGGGCAGCGCCACCGACCAGCCGCGGATGGTGATCTACGGCAAGGGCGGCATCGACCTCCGCCTCAGCCTGTGGGACCGGCCCAGCACCACGGCCATGGGCCGGGCGGACCAGCAGAAGAGGTCCTGGGCGACGCACGCGGAGGCCGAGACCCGGCTCACGGAGACCAGCTTCGGGGGCGAGTACGCCGTACAGGCCGACACCACCTACGACGATGCGGGCGACGACCCGACCCGGGTCATGCAGCTGTCCGTCATGACCGACGACGGCCGTCTCTACGAGCTCCGTGTCGACATGCCGAAGGGGACGGCGGCCGAGAAGGAGGGCATGGCGCTGTTCAAGGCGGCCCGTGACCGGCTCGTGATCGAAAAAGAGTGAGCGGCCGGTGATCGATACCGAACAACGCGCTGATCAGCGGCTTTTGCGCCAGTGATCACTGGCGTCATGTGAGTACTCGGTGAATCCCGATTACCGACGGGTACCCAAAGCCCCCGCTCCGGCATACCCTGCGCGTCATGACGGACTCGAAGGCTTCGGCTCAGGCCACCAACCCCCTCGCCCCCGCCCCTGAGGGCGCCCGGACCGCCGCCGACGTGGTCACCCCGGAGCTGGTCGCCCAGCTCACCAAGGGTGTGGTCGGCTCCGGTCGTACCGCCAACCACACGCCGTTCACCGGCGAGAAGCTGGCCGACCTGCCCGAGTCGACACCGCAGGACGTCGAGAAGGCCTACGCGGCGGCCCGCAAGGCGCAGGCCGTGTGGGAGCGGACGCCCGTACGGCAGCGCGCGGCCGTGCTGCTCCGCTTCCACGACCTGGTGCTCGCCCGGCAGGCCGAGGTCCTCGACCTGATCCAGCTGGAGACCGGCAAGGCCCGTCTGCACGCCCACGAGGAGGTGCAGGCCGTCGCGGTCGCCGCCCGCCACTACGGCCGCAGGGCGCCCTCCTATCTGCGGCCCAAGCGGCACGCGGGCGCCATGCCGACCCTCACCAAGGTCACCGAGCTGCGCCACCCGCGGGGCGTGGTCGGCCAGATCGCCCCCTGGAACTACCCACTGGAGCTGTCCGTCGGCGACGCGTTGCCCGCCTTCGTCGCGGGCAACGCGGTCGTGATGAAGCCGGACACCGAGACCTGCCTGACCGCCCTGTGGGCGCGGGACCTGCTGATCGAGGCGGGGCTGCCCGCCGATGTCTTCCAGGTCGTCCTCGGGGAGGGCCCCGTCGTCGGTCCCGAGGTCGTCCGGCACGCCGACTACGTCTCCTTCACCGGCTCCACCCGCACCGGCCGCGAGGTCGCCCAAGGCGCCGCCGCCCGCCTCGTCGGCGTCTCGCTCGAACTCGGCGGCAAGAACGCGATGCTGGTGCTGGAGGACGCCGACATCGAGAAGGCGGCGGCGGGCGCGGTCCGTGCCTGCTTCTCCTCCGCCGGTCAACTCTGCATCTCCATCGAGCGGTTGTACGTCCACGAGTCGATCGCCGACGCCTTCCTGGAGCGCTTCGCCGCCCGCACCAAGGCCATGCGGCTCGGCAAGTCCCTCGCCTACGGCGCCGACATGGGCTCCCTCGTCGGCGAGCGCCAACTGGAGACCGTCACCCGGCATGTCGAGGAGGCCGTCTCCAAGGGTGCCAAGGTCGTCGCCGGCGGTGTCGCCCGCCCGGACATCGGCCCGTACTTCTTCGAGCCGACGATCCTGGACGGCGTGACCGAGCCCATGGCGATCTGTGCCGAGGAGACCTTCGGCCCGGTCGTCTCCATCTACCGCTTCAAGACCGACGACGAGGCCGTCGCACAGGCCAACTCCACGTCGTACGGCCTCAATTCCTCGGTCTGGACGAAGGACGGCAAGCGCGGCCGCGAGGTCGCCTCCCGGCTGCGCACCGGCACGGTCAACGTCAACGAGGGCTACGCGCCCGCCTACGGCAGCGTCCAGTCCCCGATGGGCGGCATGAAGGACTCCGGCCTCGGCCGCCGCCATGGCTCCGAGGGCATCCTCAAGTACACGGAGGCCCAGACGGTGGCCCAGCAGCGGCTGCTGCCGATGGCGCCGTCGCTGGGGATGAGCGACGAGGCGTACGCCCAGTTCATGAGCCGCAGCCTGCGCCTCATGAAGGCGTTCCGCTTCCGCTAGTACCGACCCGCACTGCACGCTCAAAGGAGAGAACGCACGTGCCTCAGGACGCTTACGACTACGACGTGATCGTCGTCGGATCCGGCTTCGGCGGATCCGTCACCGCCCTCCGCCTCACCGAAAAGGGCTACCGCGTAGGCGTCCTGGAGGCCGGCCGCCGCTTCACCCCGGGCACCCTCCCCAAGAACTCCTGGGACATCAAGAACTACCTCTGGGCACCCAGGCTCGGCATGTACGGGCTCCAGCGCATCCATCTGCTGGGCAACGTGATGGTGCTCGCGGGTGCGGGCGTCGGCGGTGGTTCCCTGAACTACGCCAACACCCTCTACGTACCGCCGAAGCCGTTCTTCGAGGATCCGCAGTGGCGTGACATCACGGACTGGGAAGAGGAGTTGAACCCGTACTACGACCAGGCGCAGCGCATGCTCGGTGTACGGCTCAACCCGACGATGACCCCGTCCGACATCCATCTGAAGGCGGCGGCCCAGCGGATGGGCGTCGGTGACACCTTCCACATGGCGCCCGTCGGGGTGTTCTTCGGCGACGGTCAGGACGCCGACGGCACGCGGAAGGCGAAACCCGGCGAGCGGGTCGCGGACCCGTACTTCGGTGGCGCGGGACCGGACCGCAAGGCGTGCACCGAGTGCGGCGAGTGCATGACCGGCTGCCGGCACGGTGCGAAGAACACCCTCAACGAGAACTACCTCTACCTCGCCGAGAAGGCGGGCGCGGTCGTGTTCCCCATGACGACGGTCGTGTCGGTCACGGACGACTCGCAGGGCGGATACGCGATCGCGACCCTGCCGACGGACCAGAAGCGCAAGGGCAAGGGCCGCACCTTCAAGGCCCGCCGTGTCGTGCTCGCCGCCGGCACCTACGGGACCCAGACCCTGCTGCACCGCATGAAGGCGGGCGGCCAGCTGCCGCACCTCTCCGAGAAGCTGGGCGAGCTGACCCGCACCAACTCCGAGGCACTGGTCGGCGCGCAGACCAGCGACCGGCGCTATCGCAAGACGACCGGCGACAAGAGGGCCGACTTCACCCAGGGCGTCGCCATCACGTCGTCCATCCACCCGGACGCGAACACCCACATCGAGCCGGTCCGCTACGGCAAGGGCTCCAACTCGATGGGCGGCCTGTCCATCCTCCAGGTCCCGTACACCGAGGGCTCGTCGCGGGTCCTGGGCTGGGTGGCGAACGCGGCCCGGCATCCCTTGCTGGTGCTGCGTTCCCTCTCCAACCGCCGTTGGTCGGAGCGGACCATCATCGGCCTGGTGATGCAGTCGCTGGACAACTCCCTGACGACGTATCTGAAGCCGGACGGCGTGGGGAAGGGCCTGCTCACCGCCCGCCAGGGCCACGGAGCCCCCAACCCCAAGCAGATCAGGGCCGCTTCGGAGGGCGCGTCGGCGATCGCGGCCGAGATCAACGGCTTCGCCGGCTCCAACGTCGGCGAGCTGATGGGCACCCCGCTCACCGCCCACTTCCTCGGCGGCTGCCCCATCGGCGCCACCGCCGAGGACGGTGTGATCGACCCGTACCACCGCCTCTACGGCCACCCCGGTATCTCGGTCGTCGACGGCGCCGCGGTCTCGGCGAACCTCGGGGTGAACCCGTCCCTGACGATCACCGCACAGGCCGAGCGGGCGATGTCGTTCTGGCCCAACAAGGGCGAGGCGGACCCGCGTCCGGCGCAGGGAGCGGCGTACGAACGTCTGAAGCCGGTCGAGCCGCAGACGGCGGCGGTACCGGCGGAGGCGTTCGGGGCGCTGCGGCTGCCGTTCCTGGGGATGCCGGCGGTGCCGCCGAAGAAGTAGCCCCGCCGTAGCCCCTCCGCACATGAAGAGAAGGACCTGCGCCCCCCTCCGAGCGCAGGTCCTTCTCTTGGTCTTGCGGGCTTACGGCCGGGCTCTAGCCCTCCGCGCCCACCTTGCGGCGACGCATCGCGAAGACGGCGCCGGCACCGGCGACGATCGCGACACCGCCGACGAGACCGATGGTCGGCAGCGCCGAGCTGGAACCGGTGTCGGCGAGGTTGCCCGTCGGCAGCTCGGAGACGTCACCCTGCGGCTTCTTCACCGAGTCCTTGGAGCCGTTGTCGCTCGGGTCGGCCGTGCCCGGGTCCGGGTTGGGCGTGCCGGCCTTCAGGACCTCGAAGTCGTACTGGGCCCAGCCCTCGGCGATGCAGTCCTGGCCGTCGATGTTGTCCAGGTAGGCGCCGGAGCCGAAGGAGTAGGCGTCGCCGGCCGGGGCCTTGGAGCCGATGCTGACGCGCAGGTCGACCGACTTGGTCTTGCCGGCCTTCAGCGAGTCGACGTAGAAGAAGTAGTCGCCGGCCCATTCCTCGGAGCCGATGCGGTCCCAGGTGCCGGTCTCGGTGTTCTTGAACTCCAGGTCGACGTAGGGGCTCAGGAACTTCGCCTCGTCGATTTCGTAGTTCTCGATCTCGGCGTAGAACGCGACGCCGTCGACCGTGGTGCCGGAGTCGTTGGTGACGACCAGCTTGAAGTTGTGGAAGCCGTCGCCGGCGACGATCTTGCCGGGCAGGCCCTTGATGTCCGCGGTGACCTTGGCGTCCGTGAAGTCCTCGTCGAGTTCCTCGCAGTACGGGACGTCCGGGTCGGTCGGCTCCTCGCTCGGCTCGGCCGACTCGGAGGGCTCGGGCTCATCCGACTCGGTGGCCGTGGCGGTGGGCGTGCCGGTGTCGGTCGCCGTGGCGGTGGGTGTCGCCGTGTCGGTCGGGAGCGCGGTGTCGGTGGGCAGCGAGGTGTCCGTCGGGGTCGGCTCGGCCGTGTCGGTCGGCTCGTCCGTCGGCGTGGTGGTGACCGTCTCGGTGGGAGTCGGAGTCGTCTCGTCCGCGAACGCGACAGGCGCGGACAGCAGCGAGAGCGGGGCTATGACAGCCGTCGCGGCCGCTGCGGCCATGGCACGGCGAAGCTTCATCAAAGACCTCAGGAAGTTCGGCGTGCTGCGCGTCGCAGCACGCGAGTGGGGCGTGGTGGGCCCCGCCTGTGGGGTGCGGGTGTGGCCCTTGGTTCGCCTGGTTTGATTCGCGAAGCCTGTGAATGGTTGCCTCCGCATTCACAGAAACCTTATGTGGCCTGAGTCACATTCCGATTGCGCTTGTGAAAGTGCTTTCCCAGCCCATAGAACTGCCGTCGTGTCTGACAAGCCGTCCGAGGACTCCTCCTCGACCCCCGAAGTCCCCGACGACGTCTGGGAACAGTTCACCCGCGCCAACGAGCGGGAGGCTCCGAAGGAGCCCTCCGCGCGCGCCCGCATGGTGACCGAGCGCCTGCGGCAACAGGAAGCCCGCGGTGAGACGCCCGAGAGCTGGCGTCCGGGTCCGCCGCTGCCGGAGAAGAAGCGCGGCCGGCGGGTGTGGACGGTCCTGGGCCTGCTCCTCGCCCTCGTCGTGGCCGTCGTGGCGCTGAAGCCGTCGCTGCTGCCGGGCGACCCCTTCGGCAGCGGGAGCTCCGGCTCCGCCGCCGAGTCACCGCTCCCCGAGGAGACCGCGGCCCCGACGGCCCCGCCCTCCGCCGCGGCCCCCGCGACACCCACCCTGGACGATCCGTTCGCCGGCTCCCCGGCCAAGCGCTGGGCCGACGGAAAGGCCGGCATCCTCGCACCGAAGGCGGAAGCGGTCGGCGGAAGGTCGAAGGCGGAGGTCGCCCAGGCCCTTCGGCTGACCAGGGAACTGCTGATCTCCTCGAACCTCGACCCGGCGACACTGCGCGGCGAACGCCCCGAGGCGGCGCTGGACATATTGGACCCGAAGCAGAAGGACGTCCTCTCGGGGCTGAAGACCGCCCTGAGCAAGCCGGACGAGAAGCACGACCCGCTCTCGATGTTCACCCGCTTCGACCCGGACGAGGTCCGGCCGGTCGGCGATGTCGTGAAGGTCCGCGGCCGGATGACGTTCGAGGCGGGCGAGGGCACCGCCGTCGCCGTCCACGCCGACTACACCTTCGTCTACCCGGTGGTCCGCGCCGACGGCTCGCCCGAGGTGACCCGCACCATCGTCCGCCGCGTCCTCGACCTCGAACTCTCCGACCCGGCCAGGTACGACGTCACACCCGGCAAGCTCACCGTCCTGCGGCACGACCGGGACGCCGGCAACTCGGCCTGTGACGCCCACGACGGCTGGTTCCACCCGCAGTTCCCCTCGGACGCCCCGACGAGCGCGCCCCCGTCGGGCCCGACGTCGGACCCGTACGACCGCAGCAAGGACATCAGCCGGGGTCAGGACTGCGGGACGGTCTCGCGCGTCTGACACACAGCGGCCCGAGGTGTGGAGGGTCGAGGCACGGCGAAGGGCCCCGCGGGACGGAGCCGCGGGGCCCTTCTTTCGTCAGCACCGGCGTCAGGGCAGCACCGGTGCCTGGGAGCGGCGCCGGGGGGTTGCGCCGCTTGCCTCGCGTGCCGGGGTCGGCGCCCCGGCGCAGTCGGGGCGCACAGCTGGTCTCGACCTCTGGCAGTGCGGGAGGACAAAGGCAATGTGGTTGTCTGCGAGGGGACTTGGGCTTTCTAGGCATCGTGCTGGATGGGCCCGGCCACCGCAACCGTTTGGCCCGGCCTTGTACGTGTTCCCGTACTTTGCCTTGTGCTCGTTTGTGCACTTTTCCGTCGGCCGGCCCCGGGCGTCCCCGGAGCCGACCGTTCTCTTGGGTGACCGGGCTGCTGTCCCCTGCCGTCCGGTCACTTACCTGGAGCGAGGTCCCACGACGTACGGCACGATCCGTACGTCTCATCGCCCCAGCGAGCCACGCGTGGTTCTTTCGGGCCCGCCCCTGGCTGGCACGGACACCCCACCAACGAAGCGGTCCGCGTCCCGGTCACGCGCCGTACGGGTGAGGAGGGGCCCGAACTCAGATGCGACCGCGGCACAGTTCGAGAAGGGTCATCGCGAGGGACGTGCCCGGCTTGCCCAGCGCCTCGCTGTAGTGGTTGAGGACCTCCATCTCGCGGGAGAGGTTCACGCGCCGGCCGCCGGAGGTGATCCGTGCCTCCTGGATGACGGCGGACACGGCCATCCGTTCCTGGATCAGACCGATGATCCGGTCGTCGAGCGCGTCGATGCGCTCACGGGCGCCGGTGATCACGTCCGCGGCCTCGGAGGTACGGGCGCCGGTCACGTCGATGGCGGTCATGGGGAGCTCCTCGTCTGGAAGGGGTCGAGGTGCCCCGGAGCGGCAGGGTCCGCAGGAAACGACAGGCGCCCCGGACCTTGTCGGCCCGGGGCGCCTGGGAAGTCGCTTGTCAGTAGCTCAAGCAGCACGACCATGGCAGCCGGCGGGCCGGGTGCCATAGGTAAAGAGGAAGGTCGGGTGCGTGAGCATGGGAGCAGTATGCCGCGCCTCGCGGGGGCGTCCAACCCGGTTCGCATCCTGAGACAGCGCTTGCCCCGGGAGCGGCCCCGTCGCGCCCGGTAGACTCGGCCCCACACTCACCTCGCTCACGCCGGAAGGCAACCCGTGTCATCAGCGACCCCCGCCGCCGCCCCCGACACCGTTCTGGTCGTCGACTTCGGCGCGCAGTACGCCCAGCTCATCGCCCGCCGTGTCCGCGAGGCCCGGGTCTACAGCGAGATCGTGCCGAGCACCATGCCGGTCGCGGAGATGCTCGCCAAGAACCCGGCGGCGATCATCCTCTCCGGCGGTCCCTCCTCGGTCTACGCGGAGGGTGCCCCGCGCCTGGACCGCGCGCTCTTCGAGGCCGGCGTCCCCGTCTTCGGCATGTGCTACGGCTTCCAGCTGATGGCCACGACCCTCGGCGGCACGGTCGACAACACCGGTGCCCGTGAGTACGGCCGCACGCCGCTCCATGTGTCGCGGTCCGGCTCGACGCTCTTCGAGGGCACGCCCGACGAGCAGTCCGTCTGGATGTCCCACGGCGACGCCTGCTCCGCCGCCCCCGAGGGCTTCTCCGTCACGGCCGCCACGGACGTCGTCCCGGTCGCCGCCTTCGAGAACGACGAGAAGAAGCTCTACGGCGTCCAGTACCACCCCGAGGTCATGCACTCCACGCACGGCCAGCAGGTCCTGGAGCACTTCCTGTACCGGGGCGCGGGCCTGACCCCGTCCTGGACCACGGGCAATGTGATCGAGGAGCAGGTCACGGCCATCCGTGAGCAGGTCGGCGACAAGCGCGCCATCTGCGGTCTGTCCGGCGGTGTCGACTCCGCGGTGGCCGCGGCCCTCGTCGCACGCGCCATCGGCTCCCAGCTGACCTGCGTGTACGTCGACCACGGTCTGATGCGCAAGGGCGAGACCGAGCAGGTCGAGAAGGACTTCGTGGCCGCGACCGGCGTCAAGCTGGTCGTCGTCGACGCGGAGGAGCGCTTCCTGACCGCGCTCAAGGGTGTCTCGGACCCCGAGGAGAAGCGGAAGATCATCGGCCGGGAGTTCATCCGGGTCTTCGAGCAGGCGCAGGCGGAGATCATCGCGGACGAGGGCCCGGCGGTGGAGTTCCTCGTCCAGGGCACCCTCTACCCCGACGTGGTCGAGTCCGGTGGCGGTACCGGCACCGCCAACATCAAGTCCCACCACAACGTCGGCGGCCTCCCCGAGGACCTCGAGTTCCAGCTGATCGAGCCGCTGCGCAAGCTGTTCAAGGACGAGGTCCGGATGGTCGGCCAGGAGCTGGGCCTGCCGGACGAGATCGTCCAGCGCCAGCCGTTCCCCGGCCCGGGGCTCGGCATCCGGATCGTCGGCGAGGTCACCAAGGAGCGGCTCGACCTGCTCCGCGACGCCGACGCCATCGCCCGCGAGGAGCTGACCGCGGCCGGCCTCGACCGGGACATCTGGCAGTGCCCGGTGGTTCTGCTCGCGGACGTCCGCAGCGTCGGCGTCCAGGGCGACGGCCGCACCTACGGCCACCCGATCGTGCTGCGTCCGGTGTCCTCCGAGGACGCCATGACCGCCGACTGGTCGCGACTGCCGTACGAGGTGCTGGCGAAGATCTCGACGCGGATCACGAACGAGGTGGCCGACGTCAACCGCGTGGTCCTCGACGTGACGTCGAAGCCGCCGGGCACCATCGAGTGGGAGTAGACCTCCCGTTCTGAAGGTCTTCAGGTCCGCTTGAGGGTGCGCACCGGCTCTCCGGGCTTCCAGACCTGGACGACCAGGTACTTGTCGTCCTCGACGTAGGTCCGTACGACCTCCGTCAGCTCGGTGCGGAAGAGGTGGAACGGCTCCGGCGGTTCCACCTCTTCGCCGTATCCGGCCTTCGTCTCGGCGTCGACCACCTCGATCGCCCGCCCGCTGATCCGGACGTCCCCGCCGCCCATGCTCTGCCCCTCACCGGGGTTCGCCTGGAGCGCGAAGCGACCGTCGCGGAGCAGGTCGAGCGCCTTGAGCGAGTCCGGCATCATGCCGAGCCAGAGCTCGCCGTTCAGGAAACGGACCTCCAGGCCGCTCGTGCGCGGGGAGCCGTCCTTGCGGAGAGTCGCGAGGGTGTGGTGGGTGAAGGCGCCGAAGCGTTCCTCGACGCGCTTGGCGAAGTCGGGTTCGGCGGTGATGAAGGCCGCCCAGTCTGCTGTCATACGGCGAGTCTGGCGCTGATACCCGACATCTGCTGTCCGTATTGCGCGAAGTGGCGCCGGCCGGATCGATTGCGCACGTCATCTTTTCATAACGGCCCTGTTCTCCTGCGCTGACCGGCGGTAACTTCCGCCCCGTAAAGCAACCCCAGTGCTGGAGGACAGATGCACGGGACGTATGGGCCCAACCCGCCGACACCCCTGCCCACGGACAGCCTCCAGTTCGCGATGCCGCCGATGCACGACGCGGTCGAGGACGAGCGCAGGCACCGCAAGGAACGGCTCGCGGGAGCGCTGCGGATCTTCGGACGGCTGGGCTTCGAGGACGGGGTGTCCGGGCACATCACCGCGCGCGACCCGGAATTCACCGACTGCTTCTGGGTCAACCCCTTCGGGATGCCCTTCAAGCACGTGACGGTGAGCGACCTGGTCCTCGCCAACTCCGAGGGGCAGGTCATCGAGGGCCGCTACCACGTCAACCAGGCCGCGTTCGCCGTCCACGCCCAGGTCCACGCCGCCCGCCCCGACGTCGTCGCGGTCGCCCACTGCCACTCCGTGCACGGCCGCGCACTGGCCGCCCTGGGGGAGCTGCTGGACCCGATCACCCAGGAGAGCTGCGCGTTCTACGAGGACCACGCGGTCTACGACGCCTACTCGGGTGTCGCCGTCGACGCCGCCGAGGGGCGGCGGATCGCCGCCGCGCTCGACTGCCGCAAGGGTCTGGTGCTGCGCAACCACGGCCTGCTGACCGTGGGGGACTCGGTGGACGCGGCGGCCTGGTGGTTCCTGTCCATGGAGCGGTCCTCGCAGGTCCAGCTGACGGCCAGGGCGGCCGGCCGCCCGGTTCTCATCGAGCACAAGGCGGCGGTGGCGACACGGGAGCAGCTGGGCGGGGACCTGGTGGCGTGGATCAACTATCAGCCGTTGTGGCAGGACATCAGTCGCAGTGAGCCGGATCTTCTGAGCTGAGCCCCATGTCGTAGGGGCTCAGAAGCCCCGGAGCACGGCCGCCTTGGTCATCGCGAACTCCTCGTCCGTGAGAACCCCGTCGCGGTGCAGCTCGCCCAGCTCTCTGAGCCTGCGCAGGAGTACGTCGTGGTGGTCGGCCTGGGGCGGTACGGCCGCCCGGAGCCGGGCGGGGCGATCCTCCGCGGGGTCGTTGCCGGTGCGGGTGGAAGGGTGCGGGAGACGGGCGGTGACCGCGGTGGCGACCAGGGCCGTGAGCAGGTCGCGGCGGGCGCTGCCCCACAGATCGAGGGCGTACGGGTCCTTCTCCGGCGGCAGCTTCGAGAACGCCGTCTCACGGGTCACGAAGCGCAGGAAGCCGTCCTCGTAGCCGGAGTTGGGCAGCCATTCGACCCCCACGACGTCACCGATGGCGATGATCCGCGGCCCCGTCGCCCGCTTGACCCGGTCGGAGGTGTCCGACCAGTCGATACGGACCTGGAGACCGTCGAAGGAGACCGTGCCGTCGGAGGAGCGCACCGACACCGGGACCGGCGGACCGGCCAGCAGATACGTCTTCGTCGGGTCCTTGGGGACCTGGTCGAGCAGCAGCGCCCGGCGGATCTCCTCCGCCATGTACTCGGCGACCCCCGAACGGTCGATGTCCACCAACAGCCGGTAGGGATCCGCCGGGTCCGGCAGCCGCCCGCCCGTCGCGTGGAGCAGCGGATCCGCCCCCTCGCGCAGCCGCATCCGCAGCCGCCCGCGCTTGCGTTCGGGTTCGTAGACCACGCCCGACACAGCCTCCAGGGGTACGGCGATCTCGCCGTACGTCTGCCGGAACAGCGGCACGGAGCGGTGGAGTCCCGGCGTGATCCTGACCGTTGCGCCGTCGAAGGCCCAGGTCCCGTCGCGCTGGATGATCTCGGCCATAGGGAAATTCTCGCAGCCGGGTCAACACGGCGGCCCGGTCTTCACCCGCCCTGACCAGACCTGCCGGACGGGGACCCAGTGGCGTAGGGCACAATTCGCTGTCATCGCACGGGAGTTGCAGAGCGGTCGCCGAGGCCTCGGCAGGGGCCGCAGCGCGTGGGAATCGCGGGGAAGGAAGGCGTCGGACGTGGCGGTGCAGGAGGCGAGACAGAGCGTGGAAGCTGGCGCTCACGGGGGCGGCTGCACCTGCGGGGACTGTCCGCACGGGGCGCGTGCGGGACATCGGCGGGCGGTCGCCGCATTCGTGCTGAAACGGGACGAGTTCGCCGCCGGACAAGGGCTGCCGGCCGCCGTGGCCCACTCGGCCTCAGCCTCCCGCCAGTGGGTGTCGGAGGAGCTGACCCAGTCCGCGGAACTCGTCGCCGAACGCGGCCGGGCCGAGGGCGAGGCCTGGCTGGTGCGGATGTGGAGCCGGACGGCGTACACGGTGTGGGCCGGCGTGGTCGTCCTGCTGCTGGTCCAGGCGCTGACGGCGATCGGCGCGGGCTGGACCTCGGCCCGGACCGCCGGTCTGCTGGCCGCGCTGCTGACGGCCGGCGCGCTGACCGCCGCGTCCTGGTTCCACCGGGCCCGGGGCGGCGCGCTCGCGCCCGTGATCGGCGAGGACAACCGCCTGTCCACCTCGCGCGCGGTGGCCGTGGCCTGGGTGCTGTTCGTGGCGTACGCCGTGCTGGTCCTGGTCGGCCGCCTCGCCGCCGCCTCCGACCCCGCCGAGCGCGACACGCTGATCTCCGGCTTCGACCTCGCCCGCGGCGCGGGTGTGGTGACGGTCCTCGCCGTGGTGTGCGGCATCGCCGTCCTGGTGCGGCGCGTGGTCGGCCTGCGCGTCCTGGGACAGCGGCTGCAGAAGGTACGCGCCGACCGCCCGCGCGCCGCCGACCTCCTGACGGACGACGCGGGCCGGGGCACCTTCGCCGACATCCAGTACGTCGTGATCAGCACCGTCGCCCTGCTGTTCGCGGCCGTCCGCCTGGCCCGCCGTCCCGACCAACTCCCCGACCTCCCCTGGGGACTGGCGGTGGTCGTCCTCATCTCGGCGGCGACCTACGTGGCCGGCAAATACGCCGAGGGCGGCCGCCCGGTCATCCTCTCCGTCGTCCGCGCCCGCGAGGCCGGCGACCTCGACGCGCCGATCCGCACGGGCGACGACATCGAGATCCGCGGCGCGGGTTTCGTCCCCCCGGGCGCGCAGGGCGCGGAGCGCTTGTCCCGCATGACGGTCCGCGTCGGCACCGTCCACGTCCATGTCCCCCTCGTCCCCGTGAACGGAGGGTTCAGCAACCCGACGGACGCGGTCCTGACGGTGCCGGTACCGGCGGATGTGGAGCCCGGGCGGGTGGAGGTGCAGGTGGTCACCGCGGCGGGGGTGGAGACGAATCGGTACGGGATCGATGTGACGGACTGAGGGGCGGATGGGGGTACGAGCGGTGGGTGGACGGAATCGTGGGCGGGCTCGTGGGCGAGGTGGGCCGAGGCGTGAGTGACACCGTCCTCTCCGTCATCCCGACCGACCCGCACCGGCAGCCCTGGCGTCCCGCCGCCGACCGCGCCACCGCCCTCGTGACGGCTCTGACCGGCGGCCTCGCCGTCGACACGGACGTCGAGGTCGACGTCGACCGGTACGCCGCGCCCGCCGTGGTCGACAGCGGCCAGAACCTGACGCGGATCGGGTGCCCGCACTGCCGGGGCTCGATCGACCTCGACTGGTGGGCGGAGCTCGTCGCGGACCACCAGGACGGCTTCGCCTCCCCCTCCGCGGACGTCCCCTGCTGCGACGCCACCACCTCCCTCGACACGCTCGACTTCGACTGGCCCTGCGGCTTCGCCCGCTTCGAGATCGCCGCGTGGAACCCGGAACTCAGCCGGCTCACCGACGAGCAGCCGGCCGCCGTCGCCAAGGCGCTGGGACACCCCGTACGTCAGATCCGGGCCCATATCTGACGCTGCGGGCACCCGGCCGGGCGTGCGTCGGCGCGGGTGTGCCCGAGCGGCGGAAAACGGTCGCGTCAGCATTGAGCGACATCTCCCGTTCGTGCGTATCGTCTTTTTGAGGGGTCACGGCACGCTGGGTGAGAGGCGGCTCGGAGCGATGACGCACAGCTTCCGTACGGACACGCACACCCCCTACGACGGCGACCGGGGCTGGCGGGACACCGCCACCCGGTACGCCCTGCTCCCACTGCGCCTCTTCCTGGGCGTCACCTTCATCTACGCCGGCCTGGACAAACTCACCGACAGCGCCTTCATGAAGGCCTCCGGGCCCGGCTCCATCGGCGACCAGATGCGTAACGTCCGGGACTCCGCGGCGATCCCCGACATGATCGACATGGCCCTGAAGAGCCCCGTCGGATTCGGCTACGCCATCGCCCTGGGCGAACTGGCCGTCGGCATCGGCACCCTCCTCGGCCTCCTCGCCCGCCTGGCCGCCCTCGGCGGAGCCCTCATCTCCCTCAGCCTCTGGCTGACGATGAGCTGGGCCTCGGACCCGTACTACTACGGCAACGACCTCGCCTACCTGATGGCCTGGCTCCCCCTGGTCCTTGCCGGCGCCGCGCACTTCTCAGTCGACGCAGCCTGGCGATCCCGACGACGGGGACGGGCGGCGGCGTACTAGCCCGACGGCGGCTGGCGGGGCCGGGACCCGGCCCCGTCGGCCCCTCGGTCAGCCCGCCCCCTCCGACTCGCCCACCGCCCCCGCGCTCGCCCCACCTCCCGCACGACGTCGACGGATCGCGCGAGTCGTGAGGCCCGTCGCGGCTGCCAGGCAGAGCCCGCCCGTGACGATGGGGATCACCGCGAACCACGGGGTCTCCCAGATGCCGCCCGCGTCGCCGGCGTAGATGACGCCGGCCAGGGTCAGGAAGAGACCGGCGAGCAGTTTGCCGGGGCGGAACTCATGACGTAGCACGGCTCACCTCCGCTTGGCCGACGCCGACCTGGAGGTCGAGGTCGAGGGTGCCGGAGGATTTGGTGCCCTTGGGGGGTGTCAGGGTGGCCTCCTTGTACTTGCCCGGTTCCACGTCCACGTCCTCCTGGTCGTCGCCCGGGAGCTGGATGTCGCCCACGCCCACGTCGATGCTGACCTTCACGGTCGCGTCCTTCGGTACGACCACCTTCAGCTTGCCCACGCCCACCTCGGCCCGGGCGGTCACCGTCTGTCCCTTGGTGAGGTCGAGGCCCGTCAGATCCAGCGTGCCGACGCCGGTGCCGAGGTCGTACTTGGGCTGGACGTCCGCGACCGCGGCGGGCCGCCAGGTCTCCTCGATCCAGTGCGTGCCGATGTCCTTGGGCAGCGCGGCCGAACCGGCGAGGAGTCCCGCCGTGATCACCGCCAGGAAGATCGAGCCCGCCCCGGTACGCCCGAGGAAGGAGCTGATCGCGATGCCGAGGCCGATGACTATGAGGGCGCAGGACAGGCCGGTCTGGAGGCTGGTGCCGAGCGGGTGCTCGTCCCACGTCAGGCTCGTGCCGAGACCGCCCGCGAGCAGGGCGAACAGGAAGACCCAGCCGCCGATCCAGCGAGGGCCACGCGGTTTGGGTGGCTGTGGGCGGGCGGTGCGGGTGGCGGCGCGCGCCCCGTCGTATCGGCCGAGGCCGATGTTGACGGCCGCCGCGATGTCCCGGTCGCGGGAGTCGCGGGGGCCCCACAGATAGCCGGTGCCGCCCTCGTGCGTGCCGTCCTTGACGATGGGTTCGCGCCACCAGGACGGGTATCCGGGGCCGACCGGCGGTGCCTGGGCCTCCGGCGGGGCGTCGGCGACGGCCTGCGCGGCCAGGGGGTCGGTGTCGGGGGCGCCGCGCTGGCGGGCCCAGTACCCGGCGCCGGCGAGGAGGAGGGAGAGGACGACGGCGAAGGTGAGCACCCCGCCGTTGTTCAGCATCGTCAGGAACACCCCGCAGCCGACCAGCGCGAACAGCACGGCCGTCAGGGCCTGGCCGTCGACGCGGCCGGTCAGCAGCTTGCGGACCTCGTTCTCCTCCTCGTCCTCGTACGGGACGAGGAGCCAGGCGAAGCCGTAGAAGATGAGGCCGATGCCGCCGGTCGCGGAGAGCACGGCGAGCGTGATGCGGAAGATCACCGGGTCCATGTCGCACTGCCGCCCGAGCCCCGCGCACACCCCGGCGAGCACCTTGAACCGCCGGTCGCGCCGGAACCTCGCGGGCGGCGCGGCGGCCCCGGCCTCGCCGGGTGCCTCGACCCCCGCGCCGGCCGGGCTGCCGGGCATGGCGTCGGCCGGGCCCGGCCGGTCGGCCGTACCCGTCTCCGTCCGCGCACCGGCCCGCACGTGGGCGCGCGCATCCTCACCCGCGGCGGCCGCGGGAGGCGCGGCGGACGAGGCACCCTCGTCGGGCGCCGGGTCCGCGGCGTGCTGGTGATCTGTCATGTGTCCATGGTGACGGGCGAGCCGCCCCGGCGGGAGTCGGAACGACCCTGGCCGGACCCTGATATCGCCCCTGAGCCGCCGCCGGGGAAGCGTTCGACGGCCCGACGTTTCCGCACGCTTCGAAGATCAGGGGCGTCTAGGGGGCCGACCCTGATGCCCCCGCCCGCCCGCCGTGTGAACATCGATGGCATGCCGGAAGCCGCAGCAGCGCCACTCGTCGAACCGCGGCCGCCGCGCAAGCTCTACCGCAGCAGTGACGGACGCTGGCTCGGTGGTGTGGCGCGGGGGCTCGCCGGGCATCTCGGGCTGCCCGTCATCTGGGTGCGACTCGTCTTCGTGGGCCTGTTCATGGCGGACGGGCTCGGCGCCCTGCTGTACGCGGCGTTCTGGTTCTTCGTGCCGCTCGGGGTGGGTGGAGTCGGCGGGCAGCGGCCGCCGTCCCTCGTCTCCACCGAGGCCTCGCCCGACGGCCGCCGCAGACTCGTCGCCCGCAGGCCCGACAAGGGCCAGATCGTCGCCCTGCTCCTCATGGTCGTCGTGGCCATGGTCTTCGTGGGCAACGTCAATCTCGGCACAGGCGCCAAGGCCTACCTCTGGCCCGCCGTGCTGGTCGGCGCCGGCGTGGCCCTGGTCTGGCGCCAGGCCGACAACGCCCGGCGGGCCCGCTGGGTCGAGGTAGGCCGCCGCAAGCGCACCCTCAGCCTGCTGCGCGCCGCGGGCGGCGTCCTGCTGGTCACGGCCGGTGTCTCCGGCATCTTCGTCCTTCAGGGCTCCGCGGCCCACCTCGGCTCGGTCCTGCAGGCTGCCCTCGCGGTCCTCGTCGGCATAACGCTCCTCGCCGGGCCCTACCTCGTGCGCATGACCCAGGACCTCTCCGAGGAGCGCCTGATGCGCATCCGCGCCCAGGAGCGCGCCGAGGTCGCCGCCCACGTCCACGACTCCGTGCTGCACACCCTCACCCTGATCCAGCGCAACGCGGAGAACGCGAACGAGGTGCGCCGCCTGGCCCGCGCCCAGGAGCGCGACCTGCGCACCTGGCTCTACAAACCCGAGGGCACCGGCAAGGACGAGGCCGACGAACCCACGACCCTCGCCGACGCGGTACGGCGCAATGCCGCCGAGGTCGAGGACAAGCACGGTGTCCCCATAGAGGTCGTCGTGGTCGGCGACTGCCCCCTCGACGAGAGGATCGGCCCACAGATGCAGGCCGCGCGCGAGGCGATGGTGAACGCGGCCAAGTACGGTGGCGAGGGCGGCGCGGTTCAGGTCTTCGCCGAAGTCGAGGGACGGACGGTCTTCGTGTCGGTCCGGGACCGCGGTCCGGGCTTCGACCTCGACTCGATACCCGCCGACCGCATGGGTGTCAGAGAATCGATCATCGGCCGCATGGAGCGCAACGGCGGCACGGCGCGGCTGCGCGCGGTGCCGGACGGCGGCACGGAGGTCGAGCTGGAGATGGAGAGGGCGGAGAAGACGTCATGAGCGACGAGGCGAACGGTACGGCGGAGGCCACCGACAGCGCGGAGGAGCGCAGGGTGCGCGTGGTCCTCGTCGACGACCACCGCATGTTCCGAACGGGCGTACAAGCTGAGATCGGCCGGACCGAGGAGACCGGTGTCGAGGTCGTCGGCGAGGCCGCGGACGTCGACCAGGCGGTCACCGTCATCACCGCGACCCGGCCCGAGGTGGTCCTTCTCGACGTCCACCTCCCGGGCGGCGGCGGTGTCGAAGTCCTGCGCCGCTGCGCCCCGTTGATGGCCGACGCCGAGCAGCCGGTCCGTTTCCTCGCCCTGTCCGTCTCGGACGCGGCGGAGGATGTGATCGGTGTGATCCGGGGCGGCGCGCGGGGATACGTCACCAAGACGATCACCGGTACGGATCTGGTCGACTCCGTCTTCCGGGTCCAGGACGGCGACGCGGTGTTCTCGCCGAGGCTCGCCGGGTTCGTACTGGACGCCTTCGCGTCCACGGACGCGCCGCCGGTGGACGAGGACCTCGACCGTCTGACGCAGCGGGAGCGGGAGGTGCTGCGGCTGATCGCGCGGGGGTACGCGTACAAGGAGATCGCCAAGCAGCTCTTCATCTCGGTGAAGACGGTCGAGTCCCATGTGTCGGCGGTGCTGCGGAAGTTGCAGCTGTCGAACCGGCATGAGCTGACTCGCTGGGCCACGGCTCGACGGCTGGTGTGAGGCGGGCGCGTCGCAGGCTTTCGGCCGGCGGTCCGTGGTCGATGCCGTGACAGCGGGGCGGAACGGTGCCGCAGGCGGTCGCCACGATCGAGCCGGACGAGAAGGCGTACGCGGGCCGGTTCCTCTTCCGGGCGGGCGAGGAGACCACCATTGTGGAGTCGCCGGGCCTCTGACATCAGGGTGCCCGACGGCACCGACTTCCTCACCCCCCGACCCCAACCCCGGCGTCACGTACCGGAACACCGACCTCGACGCGGCCGAGAAGTTCACGTTCGCCGGGTGACGGCGGCCGCTCACACCACCCGCTCACACCACCCGCGTGGCCCCCGCGAACGGCATCTCGTCGATCGGCGCGACGCGTACCGGCGCCGAGGGGTTCGGGGCGTGGATCATCTGGCCGTTGCCGATGTAGATGCCGACGTGGCTGATGGCCGAATAGAAGAACACCAGGTCGCCCGGGAGGAGTTCGGAGCGGGCGACGCGGCGTCCGGTGTCGATCTGGGCGTACGTCGTGCGCGGGAGGGAGATGCCGGCGGAGCGGTAGGCGGCCTGCATCAGCCCCGAGCAGTCGAAGGCGTCGGGGCCGGTGGCGCCCCAGACATAGGGGCTGCCGAGCTTCGAGGAGGCGTACGAAACGGCGGCGGCGGCCCGGGAGTTGGGGGCCGGGACGGAGCCCGCGGCGGTCAGGCCGTCGCGGGCTCCGGAGCCGGAGGCGCGCGAGGCGCGCTGCACATCACCCGTGCGTTCCTCGGCCGGCAGCTGCGCCAGCAGCCGGCGCGCCGCGTCCAGCTTTCCGGTGATCGTCTTCTTGTGCCGCTTCAGCTCCGCCTGCCGCGACTTGAGCGAGGCCAGCTCGACATGGGCGGCACCGCGCAACTGCTCGATCTCCCGCAGCTGTCTGCGCACGCTCGTGACGGAGGCCGCCTGCCGGGTGCCCGCGCGCTCGACGAACTCGGCGCCCTGGAGATAGCGGTCGGGGTCGTCGGAGAGCGCCAGTTGCAGCGCGGGGTCGAGGCCACCGTCGCGGTACTGTGCCGCCGCCATCGAACCCAGCGCGTCCCGCGCCGAGTTGAGCTTGTCCGTCTTGCGCGCCGCCTCGTCCCGCAGCGCCCTCAGCCGCTCCTCGGCACCCTCCGCCTTCTCCTTCGCGCCGTTGTACTTCTCGGTGGCGACCTCCGCCTCCTGGTACAGCTTGTCCACCTTCGCCTTGACCTGCGCCGGTGTCAGATTCGGCTCGGCATGTCCGGTCCCGTCGAAGGCGGTCGCGGTCGCCGCGCCCGCCAGGGCGATCGTCGCCGCCGTACGGACCGTATTGCCGCCGGCCGAGCGCTGCCTGGGCTTGCGGTGCGCTGCCATGTGGACTGCACGTCCTTTCGTACGACCGCCTGGTCCGCGGTACGACCGTCCCGGACGAGCTGTGGCCGTACGACCACCAGGGGGAGCGGACGTACGACCGCCCGGGGCGGTTCACGCGTCCGGCGGCGGCCCGCACAGGGGGAGCGGGCCGCCGCCGGACCTTCTCGGCGGTGGTGTCCGACTGCCGCCCCTGGCCCGGGCGGCGGTGGGGAGCCGGTCACCTGGTGGAGGACGCTAAACCTCGCGGTGGCGTGGGGGTAACGGGTTGCGCGGAACTGGTCTCAGGGAGCCGTCGGGTGACCGCATGCGACCGTGATTCCGTTCTCGTGCCGTCGACTTCACACAGGGTGATGACCGAAGTGCGGATTCCGGAACGCGAGGAGGTGACGGGGTGCTATGGGCCGCATATATGCAAGATCACGTATGTGCGGGATCGTGGCGGAAGAGGCAGGGCGGTGTAGGGCGACTCAAGTGCCCCTGATTAGGCTCCGGCCTCATGGACGTACTCATCCACCTCTTCGTGGGCCTGCACATCATCGGCATCGCCTCGTTGCTCGGCGGATTCCTCACCCAGATGAAGGCCATGGGTCAGGGCACCGCCCGCTTCGTCCCGGCGATGCTGCACGGCGCGCTCACCATGCTGGTCACCGGGGTGATCCTGGTCGGCCTCAACCAGGCGGACGACCAGTCCGTCAACAACGTCAAGATCGGCATCAAGCTGGCCCTGCTGGTGGTGATCCTCGGCCTCGTCTATGTGAAGCGGGACGACGAGAAGGTGGAGAAGGGGCTGTTCGGACTGGTGGGCGCGTTGACCGTCGCGGACATCTTCATCGCGGTGCTGTGGACCTGAGGGACGTGAGGCCGGCGCGCGCCGACGCGACGGCACCCGCGGCGACGGCGAGCCATGCCGCCACCGCGATCCACAGCAGCACCTGACCGGGTGTCCTGAGCCAGGACACGTCGAGGGCGGCGGCGACGGACAGCGTCGCCGCCGATGTCATGCCCATCGGGAACACGGTCGCCCAGCGGCGCACGTCGTAGTGCGGCCGGGGCCTCAGTGCCTCCGCGACGAGCAGTACGACGTACCAGGCCAGGTCGAGCACGAGCAGCGCGAGCGTCACGGCCCGCAGGACGCCGCTGTCGTCGTCGTTCCACAGGTACAGCGGCGCGCTGTCGGCCGCGACGAGCTTCGACCCGGCGAGCGCCGAGATGGCGAGCGCCCCGCCGGCCACCCAGTGGTCCCCGGCGCCCGCGGTCACCTGCCGCAGGTCGAAGCGGGCCAGGGCGATGCCGTAGAGCACGAGGCCGAGCCAGAACAGCACGAGCGCCGCGTGGGCGAGCCACGCCGTCGACACGGCCGAGGCGAGCGTGGCGCCGAGTACCGCGAGACCCTGCGTGGCGACGCAGGCCAGGAACACCGCCCCCGGCATCCGCCGCGTCCAGTGCGTCACGACCAGCGCGATCAGCACCGGCCACAACAGCGCGGCGATCGCGAGCAGCGCCTCGGCGAGCTGCTGCCGGCCGAGGGCCGAGACCCGGGTGCCGAGCACGGCCGTGGCCGCTACGGCGGTGAGCGCGCCCGGTGTCTCGGCCTCCGCCACCCACCTCGCCCGGTCCCACAGCAGCCGTGCGGCGAAGTCGGCGGCCAGCGCGACCCATGCGAAGCCGGCCAGGGCGAGGGCGATCCGCGACAGGGTCTCGTGCCCCGTCAGATGCAGACCGACGGACACGATGCCGGTGGCCATCACGGCAGCCCCGGCGGCGGGCGGCCGCTGGGCCCACCAGGCGCGGAGGGGGGACTGAGGGGAGTGGGAAGAGGCGCCGGACATGGGGCGATGCTAAGGAGCGCGGCCCGGCTCGAGGGCGGGGCGCGCGAGCGGGCGCGGGCAAATACGCGCGGGCGCAGGCACGGGAGGGCGTGCGGCCCGGCGGCCGGTGCCTTGAGTGATGGGCGGACGCGTCCCACGCCGGATCATGTCGGACCCCGCCCGCCTGGGCGTTCACCGCCCGATGCCGGGACAGATCTGCCGGTCGTCTGAGTAGTTCCGCTCATGACAACCGACCGTCCGGGGCGCCAGACTCTCGCCATGTCCCTCAGACGATCAGTCGCCCTCGTCGGCGCCGCCCTCGCGGCGGTCGGTCTCACCGCATGCGGAAGTCAAAAAGGTGGGGAGGCCAATGGAGCCGGCGCCGCGCGGTCGGCCACTCCGACCTACTCCTATCCGCCCCCGCCGAAGTGCGCGCAGTCCACAGCGACGCCCACCGCCCTGCCTTCCTCCCCCTCACCTTCCGCCTCGAACACGGCCGGAGGACAGCAGGACGGACCCGTGGACGCTCCCCCCAACTACGCCGACAACCACGCGTACCGCATGCGGGCGTCCTTGAGCGCGGAGCAGCAGGCCAGTGGGCAGGCGTCGGCCGAGCTGATCCTCGCGGAGCTGGCGAAGGTCCGGAAGGAGGGCGGGTCGGGGGAGTTCGGTGTCTTCGGTGACGAGCGGGTCGAGGCGGCGCTGGAGCGTGTCGGGTGCGGTGAGAAGCACGGGGTCTCCGTCGGGAACGGGTACTACGCCGTCTACACGGGCGTCGTGTGCGTCTCCGGACGGGTGACGAAGGACGAGCTGACCGGAGAGGTGCACGGCGTCTACGCCGAGCCCCAGCCCGGCGAGGGGCCCTGCGTCGAGAACCGGGGAGGTCACTGACGCCAGGGCCCTGCCGCACGTCAGGCCGGCCGTACCACGCTGTGGATCGCCGACTCACCGTCGTAGAAGATGGACTCCTCGCGCACGTACGCCCCCGGCTTCGGCGCGTGGATCATCTTGCCGTTGCCGATGTAGATGCCGACGTGGGTGACATCGTCGTAGAAGAAGACGAGGTCGCCGGGCCTGGCGTTGGCGAGGGTGACCGTGGTGCCCGCGTTCACCTGGTCGTAGGTGGTGCGGGGGAGGGTGATGCCGGCGGCGTTCCAGGCGGCCTGGGTGAGGCCGGAGCAGTCGTAGGAGTCGGGGCCGGTGGCGCCCCAGACGTACGGCTTGCCGACCTGTGAGCGGGCGAAGGCGAGGGCCTTCTCGGCCTTCGTGGCGTACGAGGAGTCCGAGGCCTCCGAGGACGACGACGAGCTGCTCGCCGACTCCTCGGCCGCGGCCGCTTCCTCCGCGGCCTTCTGCTCGGCCGCCTGCTGCTTCGCCAGCTCGGCGGCCTTGCGGGCGGCCTCCTCCTGCTTCTTCTTCTCGATCGCCGCGAGGCGCGCCTTCTCCTCGGCGGTCAGCTGCGACAGCAGCTCGCGCGCGTCGGACAGCTTCCGCTGGACGGTCGCCTTGGCGGTCTTCAGGTCGCTCTGCGAATCGGAGAGCGTCTCGAGGCTGTCGGTGGCCTCCTGGCGCTTCTTCATCGTCGCGGACTGCTCGGTGACGTAGTCGTCGACCGCGTCCTTCTGACGGGACGTCATCCGGCCCATCAGCTGTGTCTGGTCGAAGTAGTCCTGCGGGGAGTCCGCGAGCAGGAAGGTCGCGGTGTCGGGCGCGGAGGCGCCGGTGCGGTACTGGGCCGCGGCGAAGGTGCCGAGCTCCTCGCGGGCCTCGTTGAGCTTCTGGGTGCGCTGGGCGACGTCGTCGAGGAGGGTGTCGACCTCCTTGCGCTGCTTGGAGGTCTTCTCCTTGGCCGAGTTGTACTTCTCGGTCGCCGACTCCGCTTGGCGGTAGAGGTCGTCGACCTTCTTCTCGACTTCCTCGATGCTCGGCTTGTCATCGGTCGACGGCGCGGCGGTGGCCGTCTGGGAGAGCAGGGCCACGGAGGTGAGGGCGGCCGTGGCGAGAGCGGGTGTGCGTATGCCGGCTACGCGCGTACCCGGGGGAGGCGACTTGCGGTGCGACGCCAAGGTCGGCGACTCCTTCCATGCTCCGCCTACCGAGTTAGCTGTCGGGTTCGGGCGGGTGGTTCGGAAGGGTTGCCCTACGGCCGTTCCCGGTACGGGAGTTGGCCGATTCACCCCAAGTTCGGTGGGTCCCCGGTTCCGGGTGCGCGGCGGCGCTCCGGATTCGGCGGAGGCCGCGCGGCCCGGCGACGTTCGCCGGTGGGGGTCGTACGGCCTTCCGGCACGGTAGCCAACGGGTGTGGCCCCTGTGAAGGTTGATGTCCGATAGGCCCGATACATTTTCGTGACCTTAGGTCAGGACGTTGCTCACGATGGTGAATACGGAACGATCTGCACCGGCTTGTGGGCATTTTGGGCGGAGTGGCGACGTCCGCCCGCTTCCGGACGCGCCGGCGGGTGGCTCGGCCGTGGCCGTCGACCCGTACGGCGGGAAGGCGCGCGCCCGCATGGCCGGTCACGGATCGTGACGCATCGATGACGAGGAGCGAGAAGGCTCCTGGTGGCCAGGTCCGGGAGGCGCTCGGACTCTGGAGCGGCCTCCGCGGCGACCGCTGAAAAGAGCCCATGTTCTCAGGGCGGCGGCGGGGTGTCAGTGGGGAGCCCTAGACTCGGAGAGCGATGAGCAGCCTCTTTGACGACAGTTTCCTGGCGGACCTCCAAGCCCCTAAGGGCCGCGAGGAGGAGCCCCCGCCGCCCGAGGACGAGCACGTACCGGAACCCGTTCCGGACGACCTGTTCGGCGGCCGGTTCGACGTGCCGCCTGACCGGGACGCGTACTACCGCGACGGCGCCCCGCGCCCGGTCCTGGACGCGGCCGCGCTCATCGACGGGCTCAACGAGAACCAGCGCGCGGCCGTCGTCCACTCCGACACCCCGCTGCTCATCGTGGCCGGCGCCGGCTCCGGTAAGACGCGGGTGCTCACCCACCGCATCGCCTACCTGCTGGCCGAGCGGAACGTCCACCCGGGCCAGATCCTCGCGATCACCTTCACCAACAAGGCCGCGGGCGAGATGAAGGAGCGCGTCGAGCAGCTCGTCGGCCCGCGCGCGAACGCGATGTGGGTGATGACGTTCCACAGCGCGTGCGTGCGGATCCTGCGGAGGGAATCCAAGAGGCTCGGCTTCACGTCGTCGTTCTCGATCTACGACGCGGCCGACTCCAAGCGTCTGATGGCCCTGGTCTGCCGTGACCTCGACCTCGACCCCAAGCGCTTCCCGCCCAAGTCCTTCAGCGCCAAGATCAGCAACCTCAAGAACGAGCTGATCGACGAGGAGGACTTCGCCGCCCAGGCCACCGACGGCTTCGAGAAGACCCTCGCCCAGGCCTACGCGATGTACCAGTCGCGGTTGCGGGAAGCCAACGCGCTCGACTTCGACGACCTGATCATGACCACGGTCAATCTGCTGCGCGCCTTCCCGGACGTCGCCGAGCACTACCACCGCCGCTTCCGGCATGTCCTCGTCGACGAGTACCAGGACACCAACCACGCCCAGTACGCGCTGGTCCGCGAGCTGGTGGGGACGAACGAGCACCCCGTCGACGTACCCCCGGCCGAGTTCGACCTCCCGCCCGCCGAACTGTGTGTCGTGGGTGACGCCGACCAGTCGATCTACGCCTTCCGCGGCGCGACGATCCGCAACATCCTCCAGTTCGAGGAGGACTACCCGAACGCGACGACGATCCTGCTGGAGCAGAACTACCGCTCCACACAGACGATCCTGTCCGCCGCCAACGCGGTCATCGAGCGCAACGAGTCCCGCCGCCCCAAGAACCTGTGGACCAACGCGGGCGCGGGCGCGCGCATCACCGGCTATGTCGCCGACACCGAGCACGACGAGGCACAGTTCGTCGCCGAGGAGATAGACCGACTGACGGACTCGGGCGACGCGAAGGCCGGCGACGTCGCCGTCTTCTACCGGACCAACGCCCAGTCCCGGGTCTTCGAAGAGATCTTCATCCGCGTCGGCCTGCCCTACAAGGTCGTCGGCGGCGTCCGCTTCTACGAGCGCAAGGAGGTCCGGGACGTCCTGGCCTACCTGCGTGTCCTCGCCAACCCCGAGGACTCGGTGCCGCTGCGCCGCATCCTCAACGTCCCCAAGCGCGGCATCGGTGAGCGCGCCGAGGCGATGATCGACGCCCTGTCCCAGCGCGAGAAGATCAGCTTCCCGCAGGCGCTGAAGCGGGTCGACGAGGCGTACGGCATGGCCGCGCGGTCGACGAACGCCGTGAAGCGGTTCAACGTGCTGATGGAGGAGCTCCGTACGATCGTCGAGTCCGGCGCGGGCCCGGCGACCGTCCTGGAAGCGGTGCTCGAACGCACCGGCTATCTCGCCGAGTTGCAGGCCTCCACCGACCCGCAGGACGAGACCCGGATCGAGAACCTCCAGGAACTCGCCGCCGTGGCCCTGGAGTTCGAGCAGGAGTCCGGGGAAGCCGCAGAAGGTGAGGCGGCGGCTCCGGTCGGTCTCGCCGCGTTCCTCGAGCGGGTCGCGCTCGTCGCCGACTCCGACCAGATCCCCGACGAGGACGAGGACGGCTCCGGCGTCATCACCCTGATGACCCTGCACACCGCCAAGGGACTCGAGTTCCCGGTCGTCTTCCTGACCGGCATGGAGGACGGCGTCTTCCCGCACATGCGCTCCCTCGGCCAGACCAAGGAGCTGGAGGAGGAGCGGCGCCTGGCGTACGTCGGCATCACGCGCGCGCGGGAACGGCTGTATCTGACGCGGTCGGCGCTGCGCAGCGCGTGGGGGCAGCCGTCGTACAACCCGCCCTCGCGCTTCCTGTCGGAGATCCCGGAGCAGCACGTGGACTGGAAGCGGACGGGTGCCACCGCGCCGGTCTCCTCCGGCCCCGCGTCGGGCGTGGCCGCCTCCCTGTCCTCGTCCCGCTCCCGTTCCTCGGCGAGGGGCGCGTCCGGCTTCGCCACGAACCGCGCCTCCGACAAGCCGGTCGTCTCGCTGGCCGTCGGGGATCGCGTCACGCACGACCAGTTCGGGCTCGGCACGGTGACATCGGTGAAGGGCACGGGCGCGAACACCGAGGCGACGGTCGACTTCGGGGACACCAAGCCGAAGCGGCTGCTGCTGCGTTACGCGCCGGTGGAGAAGCTGTAGGGGCTGTTCCATGACTGAGCCCCCGCTGCTGTGAAGTGCGGGGGCTCTCAGGGAAGTTGTCGCTTACGTCGGGTCCAGCCCGTGGCTGCGCAGCCACGGGAGCGGGTCGATCGCCGAGCCGCCGGCCGGGCGCACCTCGAAGTGCAGGTGCGGTCCTGTGGAGTTGCCGGAGTTGCCGGAGTACGCGATCGGGTCGCCGGCCTTGACCGTCGTACCGGAGGCGACGCGGTAGCTGGAGAGGTGGCAGTACCACGTCTCCGTGCCGTCCTTCGCGGTCACGATCATCATGTTGCCGTAGGCGCTGTTCCACTGCGTCCGCACGGTGCCGTCGGTCGCGGCCATCACCGTCGTGCCGTAGGAGACCGGGAAGTCGATGCCGGTGTGCACGGACATCCAGTTGACGCCGGCCTGGCCGTAGTAGGCGCTGAGACCGTGCTGAGCCACCGGGAGCGCGAACTTGGGACGCAGCCGCTCCTTGCGGGCCGCCTCCTCCGCCGCCTTCTTCTTCTCGGCCACCTGCTGGGCCTTGAGGTCGATGCGCTCCTGTGTACGGCTGGCCCGGTCGGCGAAGTCGTCGGCGCCCGCGGAGAGGCTCGCGAGCTGGGTGTCCAGCTTGTTGTTCGCGGCGGACGGCTTGACGGACTTGGTCGTCGCGTCGGACGCGGTCGTCGAGGTGTTCTTGTCGTCGCTCAGGCCACCGACGGAGGCGGCGGCGATCCCGGTGACGCCCATGACGCACGCGGAGGGCACGGCGATCTTCATCAGCGCGGAGCGCTTGGGGGGCGTACGTCGGCGGGAACGGCCCGCGTTACGGGCGGCCATGCGTGAGCCCGGGGCCGGGGCGGCGTCTTCCTGATCGTCGAGGAGCGGGGCGACGTCGTCCTCGGAGAGGGCGGGCAGCTCGCCGGTGGCGCTCAACTCGGCGTCGTGCGCGGCCGGTTCTTCGTACGCGACCTGCTCGAACATCGCTGTCGACTGGTGGTCGACGGGCTCCTCGTGGGCCGGCGTGGTGCCGTCGGAGTTCCACTGCGTGGCGTCGTACGCGCCGGTGTCGAAGGCCTGCGTGCCCCATTCCCAGTGCTGGGTCTGGTCGGCGGTGCCCCCGGACTGGTCCGGCTGGAGCCAGGCGTTGGCGTCCCACTGGCCGCTCGCGTCGGGCGCGCCGGCCTGCGGGGGGATCACGGAGAGCTGCTGGTGCTCGCCGGTCCAGGCCGTCGAGTCGTACGCGCCGGTGTCGTAGGCGGCGTGGTGCTGGGCCGCGTACGCGTCGTAGTTCAGGGTCTGATGACTGTCCGTGGCCCACTGGTTGGCGTCGTACGACCCGGTGTTCTCACCGGGGAGACTGCCGAACAGGGGGTCCGCGTCGAAGTGCGCGGTGGCGTGGGCACCCGTGTCGTAACCGTAAGTGGCGTATTCACCGTACTGAGCTTCCTGCGCGCCGTACGACGCGTAGTGCGCCGAGGCATCGGAAGCGGGAGTCGGGGTGGTCATGGTCCCCGACGGGTACGGATCGTTCACCAACTTCTCTTTCGCCTCGACAACAGGGGCTGCCAGAGCAGTGCGGTGACTGTACCCGCCGGTATGCGGGCGCGACAATCTTCAACGGGTTTCGCGCCTTCAGGAAACGGGCATTCGGCCGTGTTTCGGGGGACTGCGGACGCGAGTTTGGCCTTGTGTTCGAAGATTGTTCGATGTTGGACGGCTATCGTGTGGCTGTCACGCCACTGTGAGACCTCCGGCATCGGCTGCGGCCGTGACTCCTGTCGGCGCGGTGTCGAGGGCCTGTCGTATCCCGGTCGCGACGGCCGGGTGCACAGGGAGGGCGAGATGCCCGATTCCGCTCACCTGGACGTTCTGCGCCATCAGGTCGGGATGGTCGATACAGGCGGTCTCCAGCGGGTCCATCAGATGGTCGAGGTCGCTCCAGAAGCTCACGAAGTGCGTACGGCAGCCGGGCGCGGGCCGGGTCAGCTCCTCGAGGACGTCGGAGCCGGGGCGCATCTGCCGCACGATCGGGTGCGCGTCCGCCAGCGGCACCACCCGGGTCCCGGAATGCGGGGTACCGAGCGTGACCAGGGTGCGTACCCGCAGGTCACCGCCGAGGCACTGTACGTAGTACCGCGCTATCAGTCCGCCCAGGCTGTGCCCGACGACATCGACCTGCCTGCTGCCCGTGCGCTCGCAGATCTCCGCTATGTGCCGGCCGAGCAGCTCGGCCGCGGTGCGGATGTCGCACGTCAGCGGGGAGTAGTTGAGCGACTCGACCTGGCGGTGGCCGTGCTGGAGGAGGCTGCGGCGCAGCAGGACGAAGACCGAGCGGTTGTCGATGAAGCCGTGCAGCAGGACGACCGGCGGTTTGGCCTCCGTCGGCAGCTGGGCGGGGCCGTCCGGGGAAGGGAGCGGGACGGCCGGCGCCCGGCGCTCCTGCAGGACACCGGAGGGATAGAGGAGGAGGTGTCCGGCGAGGATCGCGATCTCCAGGGCTGTCGCCTTCAGGAGAGCCACGGACAGGCCCGCAATTCTGCTCGGGAGCAGCCGCTGGCAGAGCGGAAGAAAGGGCGCCGCTGCCCTGGTGACCTTCATGGCCGACCTCCTGTCGGCACACGTGAAGACAGCTCCGTCCCCCGTGTGCCCTCGTGGGAGGCCGCGGCGGAGGTGACCGAGGAGGCATGAGGAGGGCGCGTGGGGTGAGCTCGGCGAGCGGCGCGTGGTGCGCCGATCATCTGACGAGGCTCCTTGCCGGTGTGGCGACGAGGCTCCCCGCTGTCGTGCCTTACCTGCCCTACGTGCCCTTCGTGCCACCGTCGGTACACCGCACCCCCACGGCGCGCGGCCCGCGGCGCGGTGGCACGGCGACCTCGTTGCGGCTCCCGTTGCGCTTGCTCCCACTGCGGTACGAGGGCCGCGTACCGCTGCGGCCCGTGTGCCGCAATGACTCGGAACGGTGCGCGGCGAACGTGTCCCACCGTGTGATTTCCCCCTCGGTCTCCACCGCGAAACTGCCGGTTACGGGATGGTGGAGATAACGTTCGTTCACTTCCTTGCACAATGTGGTGTGAGGACGTCCGTGCCGTATGGGCGCCGTCGCGGTGACATACATGGCATGTTCGGTACTTGTCGGTACGGATGGATGTAGTCGCTTCATGGAGGCAGTGATGGGTGTGGCAGCCGGTCCGATCCGCGTCGTGGTGGCCAAACCGGGACTCGACGGCCACGATCGCGGGGCCAAGGTGATCGCGCGGGCGCTGCGCGACGCCGGTATGGAGGTCATCTACACCGGGCTCCACCAGACGCCCGAGCAGATCGTCGACACCGCGATCCAGGAGGACGCCGACGCGATCGGCCTCTCCATCCTCTCCGGCGCCCACAACACGCTCTTCGCCGCCGTCATCGACCTGCTCGAAGAGCGGGACGCGGCGGACATCCTCGTCTTCGGCGGCGGGATCATTCCCGAGGCGGACATCGCTCCGCTGAAGGAGAAGGGGGTCGCGGAGATCTTCACCCCCGGGGCGACCACACAGGCGATCGTGGACTGGGTCCGCGCCAACGTGCAGCAGCCTGCGGGGGCGTAGGCCGCACCGAGACAGTGGGCCGGCGCGGCCGACGCCGGCCGGCTCCGTCAGACCGTCCCCAACTCCTGCGCCATCGCCGCCCGCAACCGCAACGTCGTCACCAGCCGCTGGAACGCCTCCGCCCAGTACCCGCCGGCCCCGGGGCTCGCGTCCTCCGACTCGTCCGGCACCGCCAGCAGCCCGTCGAGCCGCCCCGCCTCGGAGGGATCGAGACACCGCTCCGCCAGCCCCATCACTCCACTGAAACTCCATGGGTAACTCCCCGCGTCCCGCGCGATGTTGAGCGCGTCCACCACGGCCCGCCCGAGCGGCCCCGCCCACGGCACCGCGCACCCCCCGAGCAGCTGAAACGCCTCCGACAGTCCGTGCGCCGAGATGAACCCGGCCACCCAGTCGGCCCGCTCGGCGGAGCCCAGCGTGCCGAGCAGCTTGGCGCGCTCGGCCAGGGACACCGCTCCGGGGCCCCCGGCCTCGGGCGCCCCCGGTGCTCCCAGCAGCGCCCGCGCCCAGGCCGCGTCCCGCTGCCGTACGGCCGCCCGGCACCACGCCGCGTGCAGCTCGGACCGCCAGTCGTCCGTCACCGGCAGCGCCACGATCTCCTGCGGCGAACGCCCACCGAGCCGCGCCGCCCACGTCCCCAGCGGTGCCGCCTCCACCAACTGTCCGAACCACCAAGACCGTTCACCCCGTCCCGCCGGAGCATTGAGCACTACACCGTCCCGCTCCATGCTCGCGTCGCACTCGAACGGCGCCTCGACGGTGATCGTCGGCGTCTCCCGCGTACGGTCCAGGGCCACGCACGCCGTCGCCCTGACCGCCATCCGCGAGGCGAGCGCGGAGTCCGGCAGAGCGGACAGCAACTCGGCGGCGGTCGCCCGGACGTTACGGCTCCGGTCGGCCAGCGCCTCCTCCAGGAACGGCTCGTCGTCGGCGCTGAGGCACGTCCGCAGCGAGTCGAGGAACATCAGACGGTCCTCGGCCCGCTCCGTCGCCCACGTCTTCGCCAGCAGCTCCCGCGCTGCGGCGGGCTCACGGGCGCGTATCGCGGCGAGCAGCGCGACCCGCTCCGCGAACAGACCCTCCTGCCACAGCTGTAGGACCCGGTCCGTGTCCCCCGGCTGCGGCAGCGCCGGGTCCCCGCCCGGTGCCGCGCGCAGGGCGAACCGCCAGTCCGGGTTCAGCCGGGCCAGCCACACGGCACGCGGCCCCGCGAACGCCAGCGCCGCAGGCCGCAGGTCCGTACGCCCCCGGGCCGCGTCCAGCAGCGCCGGCAGTACCTCGGGGGGTGCCGCGAAGCCGCGGGCGTTCGCCGTCGCGAGCCACTGGGGCAGCAGTTCCATGAGGTCCGGGGCCGTGCCGCGGCGACCTCCGCCGCCCGTGCCCGGACGGTCGGCCAGCAGCATCGAGAGCCTGCGGGCCGCGGCGGCGGGCAGGGCGGGGCGAGTCTCCGCGGGCGCCGGTTCCGGCCGCGCCGCCGCCGCGGCGGGCCGCAGCCCGGCCCGCCGCCGTACGGTCTGCGTCGCCGCCGCGTCCAGCAGGGCGACGGGTGCCGCCCGGCCGGGTGCCGCGCCCGGCGGGGTGCGCCGATCGGTCCCGAGCAGGGCGGTGGTGACGAGTTCCTCCCAGACGTCCTGGGCGGGTGGATCCACAGGTGTGGACGTGCTGTTCATGCGGGTCCTTTCCGTGGAGTGCCGTGGCGTGTGGGGGAGGTGGGGCGGTGGGTGTGCCTGGTGGTGCGGGAGCGGGAGCGGGAGGGGACGCAGGCGCTGGTGTGGGTCCTGGTGTGGGCCCTGGTGTCGGTGCCGGTGTGGGCCGTGCGACGGCCGCGGGTGACGTGGGTGTTGTCGTCCGAGTCCGTGTGTGCCGTGCGGCTGGTGCGCGTGGCGTGGACGTTGGTGTCCGTATGTCCTCCGAGGTCGGTGCGGACGGAATCGGCGTCGGTGTGCGCGGGTGCCGCGGAGCCGGTGCCGGTGGTGCTGCGCTTGTGGTGCCGGTGTTCGCGTACGTCTGTCGCGTCGGTGCGGGTGCCCCGCGCGGCTCGGTGCGGTGCGCCTCGGGGGCCGCCGCACGCTCGGCCTGGGGCACGTGGGCGGCTGGGCGGCAGCGCGCCTCGTGCTCCGGTCGGCTCAGTACAGCGCCACCCCCTCGCCCGCCCCCTCGGGCCAGGCCGTCAGCGGGGTGAAGCCGCGGTGGCCGCACTCGCCGAAGACCTTGACCGGGGCGCCGCCCGCGAGGGCGACCAGGCGCCACAGACCCGGACGGGAGCGGGCGGTGGGGGTGAGCGGCAGGGCAGTGTCGCCGTCGGCGTCCGCCAGTTGCCATGTGTCGCCGTCCGGGGTCGGGACGACCCGGTCCAGCGTCACCGGGACCGAGTCCAGCCACGGATCGTCGCGCAGCGCCTCGCCGTAACGGGCCGCCGCCCGGGCCGTCGTCGTCCCCGGCGGGCGTATCGTCGAGGGCGCCGGTGGCGCGAACTGTTCGCCCAGCGCCGCCCGCACCTGCCCGGCACCCGGGTACGCGGACACCTCCGCCTCCAGCACCAGGCCCACCGGCAGCGCCAGTTCGGGGGCGCGGCCGGCGGCACCGAAGGAGATGAGCAGGGCCATGCGCCCGGACTCGGCGCCGTGCAGCCAGATCCGGCGGGTCGTCAGCCGGGCGTCCGCCGTGTCGTACTGGGCGAGCACCAGCCAGCGGTCCCGCACCGCCGGCCCGTCCGCCGAGGCGGGGAGACCGATACGGGAACGGACCGTCGCCGCCAGCCTCTCGGGCAGCCGCTCGCGCCGCAGCCAGCCCTGGTCCAGAAGGTGGAGGAGCGCGCACTCCTCCAGCAGCCGTACCGGCCAGCCCGGACCGGACGCCGGAATCGCCCCCAACTCCCGCACCCGGGAAGCGAGTCCGGGTGCCTGGGCGTCGACCATGCGGGCCGCGGTCTCCTCCCACATCCCGTACCCCGCCTGCTCCGCACCGGCCAGCCCGCCACGCAGCAGATCCGCGAGACGCTGCTCCAGCTCCGTCGCCCCCGCGGTGACCAGCGTGGCCCTGCGCTCCGCCCTGCGCCTGGCCGCCTCCGGATCACCACTGCCGCCGGCAGACGCCGCGTCCTTCTTCTCCTCCGCCCGCTTCCTTCTCCCCTCCAGCCACTGCTCCGCCCAGTCCGGCGCCTGCCCCCGCGGCACCGCGCCGTCCTCGCCCGCCCAGAGCAGCAGCAGCCCGAGGGCGTGCTTGCACGGGAACTTGCGGCTCGGACAACTGCACTTGTACGCCGGCCCGGACACGTCCGCGATGTCGACGACCGTCTGATACGGCTTGCTGCCACTGCCCTTGCACTGCCCCCACACCGTCCCCTCGTCGGAACTCCCCGCCTCGGACCACGGCCCCGCCGCCCCGAGTTTGCTTCCCGCTTTGCGTGATGCGGCGTCAGGCGCCAGTGCCAGCACCTGGTCCGCGCTCCAGCGCACCCCCTGCTGAGTCATGTCATCGAAGGTAGATCCCACCACTGACAATCGGTCCGGCGAGCGCCCTCGCCTGCACGTTCTCGCAGGTCGGATCGTGTTGTCAGTGGCGTGGTGCAACGTGGGTGTCAGATCCGAACCGGCCGAGCTGGAGGGGGCTCTCAGCCATGTCTGTGTCCGTGGACGCGATGTCTGTCGAAGCATCCGCATCACCTGAGAACGAGCCGACCGAGGAGTTGCGTCCGCACGCCGAGGACGCCTTCGCCGCCGAACTCACCGCGCTGGCAGCCCAGGACGACCGCCCGCGCCCGGCCCGCTGGAAGCTGTCCCCGTGGGCGGTGGCGACGTACCTGCTCGGCGGCACACTTCCCGACGGCACGGTGATCACACCGAAGTACGTGGGTCCGCGCCGCCTCGTCGAGGTCGCCGTCACCACACTCGCCACCGACCGCGCCCTGCTTCTGCTCGGTGTGCCCGGCACCGCGAAGACCTGGGTGTCCGAGCACCTGGCCGCAGCGGTCAGCGGCGACTCGACCCTGCTGGTGCAGGGCACGGCCGGCACACCGGAGGAGGCGATCCGGTACGGCTGGAACTACGCGCAGCTGCTCGCCAACGGCCCCAGCCGTGACGCGCTGGTGCCCAGCCCGGTGATGCGGGCCATGGCGGAGGGGATGACGGCGCGGGTGGAGGAGCTGACGCGCATCCCCGCCGACGTGCAGGACACGCTCATCACGATCCTCTCCGAGAAGACGCTGCCGATACCGGAGTTGGGGCAGGAGGTGCAGGCCGTCCGCGGCTTCAACCTCATCGCCACGGCCAACGACCGGGACCGCGGGGTCAACGACCTCTCCAGCGCCCTGCGCCGCCGTTTCAACACGGTCGTGCTGCCGCTGCCGGACAGCGTCGAGGCCGAGGTCGACATCGTCTCGCGGCGCGTCGACCAGATCGGCCGCTCCCTCGACCTGCCGGCCGTACCCGAGGGGGTCGACGAGATCCGCCGGGTGGTGACCGTCTTCCGTGAACTGCGCGACGGGATCACGTCCGACGGCCGGACGAAGCTCAAGTCGCCCAGCGGCACGCTGTCGACGGCGGAGGCGATCTCCGTCGTCACCAACGGACTTGCCCTCGCTGCCCACTTCGGCGACGGCGTACTCCGGGCCGGCGACGTCGCCGCGGGCATCCTCGGCGCCGTGGTCCGCGATCCGGCGGCCGACCGCGTCATCTGGCAGGAGTACCTGGAGGCGGTCGTCCGGGAACGCGACGACTGGAAGGACTTCTACCGCGCCTGTCGGGAGGTGAGCGCGTGAGCGGGGACGACCTGGGGTGGGGCCGCCCCGGCGGAGGCCAGGGACCGGGAGGCTCCGGGGGATCGGGAGGCTCGGGCGGGGGCCAGGGGTCGGGTGGCTCGGTGTTCATGGGATGCGAGGGCGTCGGCGGTGTGGTGCGGCGGTCAGGGCCTGGTGGCCGGTGATCGGCGACCGGTGGTTCTGGAGGGGAGGGGGACGGTGTGACAGGACGTGAGAGGGACGGGAGTGGGGCAGCCGTGAGCGACGGGAGCGAGCCGGCAGCAGACGAAGGAAGCGTGGCGGTCGGGAGTGACGGGAGTGGGGCAGCCGCTGGCAAGGAGCCGCTGCTGCTCGGCGTACGGCATCACGGGCCCGGTTCCGCGCGGGCCGTGCGGGCGGCGCTGGAGGCGGCCCGGCCGCGGGTCGTTCTGATCGAGGGCCCGCCCGAGGCCGACGCCCTGATCCCGCTGGCCGCCGAAGCGGACATGCGGCCACCGGTCGCGCTCCTCGCCCACGCCGTCGACGAGCCGGGCCGCTCGGCGTTCTGGCCGCTGGCCCAGTTCTCCCCGGAGTGGGTGGCGATCCGCTGGGCCCTGGAGCACGAAGTCCCGGCGAGGTTCATCGACTTGCCTGCGACGCACTCGTTGGCGTGGGAGGAGGGCCGGGCCGACGAGGCAGTGGGGGAGACGGCCGACCCTCCCGACTCCGGAACGGCTCCCGACTCCCGTGCGGAGGCGGGTGACGCTGCCCCCGATCCGGTGGCCCACACCGACCTCCGGATCGACCCCCTCGCGGTGCTCGCCGAAACCGCCGGTTACGACGACCCCGAGCGGTGGTGGGAGGACGTCGTCGAGCACCGGGGGGCCGGTACCGGTGATGTGTTCGCGCCGTTCGCCGTGGTCGAGGAGGCCATGGGGGCGTTGCGGGAGGTGTACGGGAGCGGGGGGCATGAGCGGGATCTCGTGCGGGAGGCGTATATGCGGCTCCAAGTACGGTCGGCGCAACGGGAGTTCGGCGGCGGGGTGGCCGTGGTGTGCGGGGCGTGGCATGTGCCCGCGCTGCGGGAGAGGACGGCCGTCGCCGCCGACCGGGCACTGTTGAAAGGGCTGCCCAAGGTCAAGGCGGACATGACGTGGGTGCCGTGGACGTATCGGCGGCTGGCCCGGGTCAGTGGATACGGGGCCGGTGTCGACTCGCCGGGTTGGTACGGGCATCTGTTCGGCGCGCCGGACCGTCCGGTGGAGCGGTGGATGACCAAGGTGGCGGGGCTGCTGCGGGAGGAGGACCGGATCGTCTCGTCGGCCCATGTCATCGAGGCGGTGCGGCTCGCGCAGACGCTCGCGGCGATGCGCGGCCGCCCGCTGGCGGGGCTGAGCGAGACGACCGACGCGGTGCGGGCGGTGATGTGCGAGGGCTCGGACGTGCCGCTGTCGCTGGTGCACGATCGGCTGGTCGTGGGGGACGTGCTGGGGGAGGTGCCGCGGGCGGCGCCCGCGGTGCCGTTGCAGCGGGATCTCGACCGGACGCAGCGTCGGCTGCGGCTCAAGCCGGAGGCGCTGGAGCGGGAGTTGGAGCTCGACCTGCGCAAGGAGACCGACGCGGGGCGCAGCAGGCTGCTGCACCGGCTGCGGCTGCTGGGCGTCGGGTGGGGCGAGCCGGTGGCGTCGCGGGGGAGTACGGGGACGTTCCGGGAGACCTGGCGGCTGCGGTGGGAGCCCGAGCTGTCCGTGCGGGTCGCGGAGGCCGGTGTGTGGGGGACGACCGTGCTCGCCGCGGCGACCGCCAAGGCGCAGGCGGACGCCGTCACCGCGCAGAGCCTTGCCGATGTCACCGCACTCGCCGAGCGCTGCCTCCTGGCCGAACTGCCGGAAGCGCTCCCGGTGGTGATGCAGGTCCTCGCCGACCGCGCCGCGCTCGACGCCGACGTCGGCCACCTCGCCCAGGCCCTGCCCGCCCTGGTCCGCTCCCTGCGCTACGGCGACGTGCGCGGCACGGACACCCACGCCCTGACAGAGGTCGCCGCGGGCCTGGCCGAACGGGTCTTCGTCGGTCTTCCCCCGGCTTGCGCCGCGCTCGACGCGGACGCGGCCGAGGAGATGCGGCGGCATGTGGACGCGGTGCACGGGGCGGTGGGGCTGCTGGGGGATGTGCTGGCGGCGGCGGGGACAGCCGACGACAGCGCGCCCGCACATGCCGCCGTGCCGCCCGTGGAGAATCCCCTGCGCGGGGCCCCCGACTCACCCCACCGTGACCTCCGCCCCCGCTGGCGGTCCGTGCTGCGAGTGCTGTCGGGCCGGGACACCGTGCCCGGTGTCATCCGGGGACGGGCCGTGCGGTTGCTGCTGGACGACGGGGAGTTGGGGCAGGACGAGGCGGCGCGGCTCATGGGGCTCGTGCTGTCGCCGGGGACGCCGCCGGCGGACGCGGCCGCGTGGATCGAGGGGTTCGTCGGCGGCGGTGCCGGGGGCGGGATGCTGCTCGTGCACGACGAGCGGTTGCTCGGGCTGGTCGACGCCTGGCTGACCGGGGTGCCGGCGGAGGCGTTCACGGATGTGCTGCCGCTGCTGCGGCGGACCTTCTCGGCGTACGAGCCGGGGGTGCGGCGGACGCTCGGCGAGCTGGTCCGGCGGGGGCCGGGCGAGCGGGGGAGCGTGGCGGGCGGCGGCATAACCGGTTTCGCGGCCGATCTCGATACGGAGCGTGCGGCTGCGGTGCTGCCGGTGGTGAGGCTGCTGCTGGGGCTGGACGGCGACCCCGTGGGCGCCGACGACAACGACCTTGTGGGGGTGGGGCGATGACGACCGACAGGCCGGGCGAGCCGAGGAGGCCCGCGGAGGCGACGGACGTCCTCGGCGACGGGCAAGGGTCCCTGGCGACACATGCCCCGACGGCGACCGTGAGAGTGATGCCACTCTGGGCACGGCCCCGGACGGCACGGCCTGCGACGGGACGGCTTGTGACTGCGGCGCCGGCTCCGGCGGCGCAGCCCGCAGCAGCCTCTCCTTCGGCGACGCGGCCCGTGACAGGGAAGTCCGCGACGGGGCTGCCTTCCGCAACGCGGTCCGCGGTGGCGCGTCCGCTGACGAAGTCCCTCGTGGGGGTGTCCGGATGACGGTCGACCTGGTGGACCCGGCGCAGGAGCGGCTGCGGCGTTGGCGGCTGGTGCTCGGGGGTGATGCCGCCGACGGGACCGGGTGTGCGCTCGGTGGGCGGGACGCCGCGATGGACGGGGCACTCGCCGCGCTGTACGGGAAAGGGGACAGGCAGGGGCGGTCGGGGCGGGAGCGTTCCGCGGGGCTGGGGGCTTCGGCGCCGTCCGTGGCGCGGTGGCTCGGGGACATCCGGACGTACTTCCCGTCCTCCGTCGTGCAGGTGATGCAGCGTGACGCGATCGAGCGGCTCGGTCTGGCCACCCTGTTGCTCGAGCCGGAGATGCTGGAGGCGGTGGAGGCCGATGTGCATCTCGTCGGCACGCTGCTCTCGCTCAACAAGGCGATGCCGGAGACGACGAAGGAGACGGCACGGGCCGTGGTCCGCAAGGTCGTCGAGGATCTCGAGAAGCGGCTCGCCACGCGCACTCGGGCGACCCTCACCGGCGCCCTGGACCGCAGCGCCCGTATCAGCCGGCCCCGCCACCACGACATCGACTGGAACCGCACGATCGCGGCCAACCTCAAGCACTACCTGCCGGAGTACCGGACGATCGTGCCGGAGCGGCTCATCGGGTACGGGCGGGCGTCGCAGTCGGTGAAGAAGGAGGTCATCCTCTGTATCGACCAGTCGGGGTCGATGGCGGCGTCGGTCGTCTACGCGTCCGTGTTCGGGGCGGTGCTCGCCTCCATGAGGTCCATCAACACCCGGCTCGTCGTCTTCGACACCGCGGTGGTCGACCTCACCGACCAGCTCGACGATCCGGTCGACGTCCTGTTCGGCACCCAGCTCGGCGGCGGTACGGACATCAACCGGGCGCTCGCGTACTGCCAGTCGCAGATCACCCGGCCCGCCGAGACGGTGGTCGTGCTGATCAGCGACCTGTACGAGGGCGGCATACGGAACGAGATGCTGAAGCGGGTGGCGGCGATGAAGGCGTCGGGGGTGCAGTTCGTGACGCTGCTCGCGCTGTCCGACGAAGGGGCCCCCGCGTACGACAGGGAGCACGCGGCCGCGCTCGCAGCGCTGGGCGCACCGGCCTTCGCCTGTACCCCCGACCTGTTCCCGGAGGTGATGGCGGCGGCGATCGAGAAGCGGCCGATCCCCATCCCGGACACGGCATGACGGGGAACGGACCGAGGGCCGGAGGAGAGAGGAACAGCGGTGAATCGGTGGTGATTTGTCGACCCGGCGACATCCGAATTGAGCCAGCAAAACGGACATGAGTCGCATCGGTAACGGGGGGCTTGCGTAACCTCCGCACTGCCGTGCGAGTATCGGTGCCTCGTCAGCGGTGCGTCGCGCACCGCTCGTCCGTACCGCGTCGTACCGACTTCGTCGCTCGTCACGCGTGATTCGTTCCGCCGCACGGGAGGACCACCCTCTTGACCTGGCCGGCCGCACTGCCCGGTGCCGCTCTGCGCAGCCTGCGCACGGCGGCCGGGCGGCGTGCGCTGCAAGTGGCGCTGCTGGTGGGCGGGTTGTTCGCGCTGGGGTTCCTCTGCGGAGGACAGGCGAGCGCGGCGGAGGACATACCGACGACGGCGACATCGGGGGCCGTTCCGGCGGATCCGGTGGACGGTGTCCGGTCGTTGACGAGCGGCGCGGTGGGGCGGTCGGCGAAGCCGCCGGCCGAACCCGAGGTCCCTCACACGGCACCCCGGACGGACGCCCTCCCACCGTCGTTCGACGACAAGGTCCTCCGCCCGGTGACCGAGCACGTCGTCGGTGTCGTGGACGGCAAGGTCCTCCAGCCGGTCGGCGACCTGGTGGAGACGGTGACCGGGCAACTGGCGGAGGCACAGGCGCAGATGCCGCCACTGCCCAGCCTGCCGTCCCCGCCCGTGACCGGGCAGCCCGGCCTGCCCGGCATGCCCGACCTTCCGGCCCTGCCGGATCTGCCCGCGCTCCCGGGACAGACGCTCCCGGACCGGACACCGCCGGCGACGACACCCCGGCCGAAGTCCCCGGCGGCCGACTCGCCCCAGGGCGACGCCTCCGGAAAGCGCTCCGGCAAGGCAGCGGCCACCAACCTCTTCTACGGTCCGCCGTCCGTCGCAGGCTCACCTACGACCGATGCGACGGCGAAGACCGACGGGCACCGTGCCGTGCAGGGCGCCCACGCCCCCGTACCGCAGACGCCCGGCGATGACCAGAGCGGTGCGCCGGGCAACCGGCCGACGGCGGACAGCGGTTCGTCGCGGCACGGGGACGCGCACGCCGTGTCCCTGAACCACCGGACAGCGGTGCGGCTCGTGGCCGGTGCCGCTGTGCGTGCCGACGCGTTCGAGCCCCGGGACCGGCACCGGGACATTCCGGTTTCTCCGGCATAGGGCAGGGCCTCCCCCGCCGTAGACCTGCCGCGCGGGGCGGAACAGGTCTGCCCGCCGTCCGGACCTCCTTTGGAAACTCCGGACGGAAACCGTAGAAGCCGAATCCGACCCGCAGAACCCCACCCCCGGGGCATCGCGGTCGGAACCGGTACCGGAAGTGTCCCCAGCCATCCGAAGCACCGGAGCTCCGCCACGGACCTCCTCCTGAAAGCCCGCCGGACCCGGTTCCGCGGCTCACCCGGACCCCTCGGTCCCCGAGCCCGGCCGGACGCCGTCCCCACCCGCGGCGCTCAGGAGCCCGTCCGTCCCAGGCCTCCCGGGAGCTTCGGACCCCCAGGATCTAAGGATCTGACGCACGTATGAACAAGAACATCCGCCGCTCCATCGTCATAGCCGCCGGCGTCACCGGAGCGTGGGCGCTCGGCTCCTCCGTGGCCGGCGCCGACGAGTTGCCCGCCTCCTCGCTGTCCGTGTCCGACACGACGACGGACGTCACGGACACCCTGACCGGCACGGTCGACGACGTCGTCACCGAGGTGCAGGACACCGTCCCCGGCGTGACCTCGACGGTCGAGAACACCGCCGCGACGGCCACGCCCGAGGCGACCGACACGGTCTCCGACACGGCAGGCACCGCCGCCACCGACCTGGCCCGCCGGTACGTGGACGCGAAGGTCACCGCCCCGCAGGCCACCGAGACCTCGAGCAAGGCCTCGAAGATCAAGGGCGCCGCGGCCATCCAGGGCGCGAAGGCCGCCCGGGCCGCGCAGGCGAAGGCCAAGGCCACGGCGGACGAGACCGTCACCACCGCCCGGGCCACCGTCTCCGACGCGACCGCCCCGCAGGACGAGGTCGACTACCTCTTCGGCCCCCTCGCGGCGTTCGCCCCGGAGCGCGAGCGGGCCCTCGCCGGCGCCCGGACCAGGCTCCAGGGTGTCCAGTCGGCGGCCCGTACCCAGGCGCAGGGCGTCGACGGTGTTGTACGGACCAAGGCGCGGCAGACCGTCGCGGGCGCGGGCCGCACCACCACCGGCGCGACCGGTGCCGCGCAGGCCACGGTCACCGGGGCCGAGGGCCGCGCCACCGACGCGCTCGCCGTTGCCCGGGGCGAGGCCGGAACCGTCACGACGGCCGCCGGGGCCGGCGTCTCCTCCGTTCCGGGCCACATCACGGGCACGGTGGCCGCCGTTCCCGGCACCGTCACCCCGATCGTCGACGAGACGGTCGCGGCGGCCGTGCCCCCGCTGGCCACCGCCGCCGTGGACGGGGTGGTCCCGGTCGCCGGTCAGACGGTCGCCGGTGTCGTTCCGACCGCCGAGCACGCCGTCGCCGGGGTCGTCCCGGTCGCCACCGGCACGGTGATGGGGGTGAGCCCGGTCGCCCACGGTGTGGTCAACGGCGTCACCCCGGTCGTCGGCCACACGGTCGGCGAGGTCACCCCGGTCGTCGGTGGCACGGTCGCCGGTGTCGCGCGGACCGCCCACCACACCGTCGACGCCACGACCGCGCTCGCCCACGGCGTCGTCGCCGACGTCCAGCCGGTCGCCGCCGGCGCCGTCCAGGGCGTGCGGCAGACCGCCGGGACCGCCGTCCACGGCGTCCGGCCCGTGGCCACCGCCACCGTCGGCGACGTCCACCACCTCGTCGGTGAGGCCGTCCACGGCGTCGCCGCCGTCGCCACCGGCGCGGTCGCCGACCTCCACCCCGTCGTGGACGGTGTCGTCACCGACGTACCCGCCTACGCCACCGGTCTCGTCGGCCGGGTCGCCGTCGATACCACCGGTGCCGTGCTGCCGCCGGTCGCGAATGCCGCCGTGCACGGCGTGGTCCCGGTCGCGGGGCAGGCCGTCGCGGACGCGGACGGGCTGGCGTACGGCGTGGTCGGCGACGCCCGGCCCGTCGTGGGCGGAGTCGCGCCGCTCGCGTACGGCGTGGCCGGGCGGACCGCCGATCTGGCGTACGGCGAGACGGCGGAGGCCCAGTCCTTCGCGCAGGGGGTCGCGCAGCCCGTCGTCGGTCTCGTCCAGCCCGTCGTGCAGGGCGTCACGGGCAGCGCCGGGAACCTCGCGCACGGCGTCACGGGTGACGTCGCCCCCTTCGCGTACGGCGTCGTCGGTGACGTGGCGCCCGTCGTCGGCGGTGTCGCACCCGTCGTCGGTCACACGGTCGACGGCGTGACCCCGCTCGCCGGGAACGCCGTCGCCGGTGTCCGGGGCGTCGCCGAGTCGATCACGCCGGGCTACGTGCAGGAGTACGGCGGCACGTACAACGCCTGACCGTCCCCCCACCACCGCCGCCGTCATGGCGGCGGACCGACCGACTCCGTGAGGGCGCAGGACCCGGACGGCCGAAAGCCGTCGGTTTGTCCGGCCGACACCTCACGGACGGGGCGGAGCGGTCCCCATTGGGGTGGGGATCGACTGCCCTGTGCCCCCTCAGGGGCTGCTCAAGGGGCCTCACCGGGCCAACCCCAGCCCGGTGAGGCCCTTCCCCATGACCCCCTCGGACCCTCACATCTGGCACAGCGTGCCAGTGAGGGCGGCATCATGTGACAGGTATCACCGCTCAGGTGTGACCCTCGATTTAGGGGCCCCCTGCAAGCAGCGATAACCTGCGAGACGGACATGCCGCGCGCTCGGACACCGTGTGCGCCTCCCTTGTGACAGACGGCGGACGTCACGTTGCCCATCGCGGCACGCCCACGCATCCAACGAACCGCGAGATCACTGATAGGGACGGAAGCGCGTGGACCTGTTCGAGTACCAGGCGAGGGACCTCTTCGCCAAGCACGATGTACCGGTGCTGGCCGGTGAAGTCATCGACACGCCTGAGGCGGCCCGCGCAGCCACCGAGCGTCTCGGTGGCAAGTCCGTCGTCAAGGCCCAGGTGAAGGTCGGTGGCCGCGGCAAGGCCGGCGGCGTGAAGCTTGCGTCGACCACCGACGAGGCGGTCGAGCACGCGACCAACATCCTCGGCATGGACATCAAGGGCCACACGGTCCACAAGGTGATGATCGCCGAGACGGCCCCGGAGATCCTGGAGGAGTACTACGTCTCCTTCCTCCTCGACCGTGCCAACCGCACCTTCCTCTCCATCGCGTCCGTCGAGGGCGGCATGGAGATCGAGGAGGTGGCGGAGACCCGCCCCGAGGCCGTCGCCAAGACGCCGATCGACGCCAACGTGGGTGTGACCCCCGAGGTCGCCCGCCAGATCGTCGAGGCCGCGAACTTCCCGGCCGAGGTCGCCGACAAGGTCGAGAACGTCCTTGTCACCCTGTGGAAGACCTTCATCGAGGAGGACGCCCTCCTCGTCGAGGTCAACCCGCTGGCCAAGGTCGCCTCCGGTGACGTCATCGCCCTGGACGGCAAGGTCTCCCTCGACGAGAACGCCGAGTTCCGTCAGCCGGGACACGAGGCCCTCCAGGACAAGGACGCGGCCAACCCGCTCGAGGCCGCCGCCAAGGAGAAGAACCTCAACTACGTCAAGCTCGACGGCGAGGTCGGCATCATCGGCAACGGCGCGGGGCTCGTCATGAGCACCCTGGACGTCGTCGCGTACGCCGGTGAGAACCACGGCGGCGTGAAGCCGGCCAACTTCCTCGACATCGGCGGTGGCGCCTCCGCCGCCGTCATGGCGAACGGCCTGGAGATCATCCTCGGCGACCCGGACGTCAAGTCCGTGTTCGTCAACGTCTTCGGTGGCATCACCGCCTGTGACGAGGTCGCCAACGGCATCGTCCAGGCGCTGCAGCTGCTCGCCGACAAGGGCGAGGAAGTGACCAAGCCGCTGGTCGTCCGTCTGGACGGCAACAACGCCGAGCTGGGTCGCAAGATCCTCTCCGACGCCAACCACCCGCTGGTCCAGCGCGTGGACACCATGGACGGCGCGGCCGACAAGGCCGCCGAGCTCGCGGCTGCGAAGTAAGGACGAGGGAAAACAGCCATGGCTATCTTCCTCAACAAGGACAGCAAGGTCATCGTCCAGGGCATGACCGGTGCCACGGGCATGAAGCACACCAAGCTCATGCTGGCCGACGGCACGAACATCGTCGGTGGCGTGAACCCGCGCAAGGCGGGCACGTCCGTCGACATCGACGGCAACGAGATCCCGGTCTTCGGCACGGTCGCCGAGGCGATCGAGAAGACGGGCGCGAACGTATCCGTCCTCTTCGTACCGCCGGCCTTCGCCAAGGCCGCCGTGGTCGAGGCGATCGACGCCGAGATCCCGCTCGCGGTCGTCATCACCGAGGGCATCGCGGTCCACGACTCGGCCGCGTTCTACGCGTACGCCGTGTCGCAGGGCAACAAGACCCGGATCATCGGCCCGAACTGCCCCGGTCTCATCACGCCGGGCCAGTCGAACGCCGGCATCATCCCGGGCGACATCACCAAGCCGGGCCGCATCGGTCTGGTCTCGAAGTCCGGCACGCTGACGTACCAGATGATGTACGAGCTCCGTGACATCGGCTTCTCGTCCGCCGTCGGCATCGGTGGCGACCCGATCATCGGTACGACGCACATCGACGCGCTCGCCGCGTTCGAGGCCGACCCCGACACCGACCTGATCGTCATGATCGGTGAGATCGGTGGCGACGCCGAGGAGCGTGCGGCCGCGTTCATCGCGGAGAACGTGAAGAAGCCGGTCGTCGGCTACGTCGCGGGCTTCACCGCGCCCGAGGGCAAGACCATGGGCCACGCCGGCGCCATCGTCTCCGGCTCCTCCGGCACGGCCGCCGCGAAGAAGGAGGCCCTCGAGGCCGCGGGCGTCAAGGTCGGCAAGACGCCGACCGAGACGGCGAAGCTGGCGCGGGAGATCCTCGCCGGTTGAGCAGCGGTTTCTTAGCTGAGCGTTTGTGGGCCCGTTCCCCGGGTGGGGGCGGGCCCTCAGCGTCTCAGGATGTGCCTCGCGTTGTGATCTGACGGGTGCGGGTGCGGGTGCGTTGTGGCTGGTCGCGCAGTTCCCCGCGCCCCCAAGAAAAGGTGGGTCCAGTGCACGCACCTCAGGGGCGCGGGGAACTGCGCGACCAGCCCCCACCGGCCCGCGGCTAACGACTCAGCGGTAGTACCCTCTCCGGCCCGCTCGTCATCTCGCCCCGCAGTTTCTCCCGCAACTCCACCTCCACCTCCGACAGCGCACCCTGCGCCACCCGCGGCGGCACACCCTGGATCTCCGCGCCAGGCGCGATCGGCGGCTCGTAGTGGGTCGGAGCCGTCCGTACCGTCAGCGCCGTCGTGCCGATCAGCGCGACCGTGAAGGCGATCGCCGCCCGCGTCCAGAAACGTGCCCGGCGTTCGCTGCCGGTACGGACCGTCGGCGGCTTCGCGGCGCGCAAACGCTCCGTGGAGGCCAGCTCAGCCAGTCGCCGGTGCAGCTCAGCGGGGTCGGCCAGCGCAGGCAACCTCGTGGCGACCGCCTCGCGCGCGTGCAGCAGCCGGTTCGCCGCCGCCGGCGTGCTCGCCTCGGTCTCCGCCGCGGTCTCGGGCAGGTCGAGGCCCACACCGTCGTACAGCAGCAACGTGCGGCGGTACGGCGGTGGGAGCTTGAGGAGTACGTCCATCAGGGCGCGGTCCGACGCGTCGGCGGGCGGTGGCTCCGGGTACCGGAATCGGGGGCGGAAGCGGTGCCAGGGGGAGAGGGCGTACTCGTACGCCGTGGCGCGTACCCAGCCCGCGGGGTCGCGGTCGACGGCCACCTCGGGCCAGCGCTGCCAGGCGAGTTGAAAGGCCCGCTCGACCGATTCGCGGGCGAGTTCGCGGCGCCCGGTGAGCAGATAGGACTGCCGTACGAGGGCCGGGGCGCAGAACGTGTACAGCGCGTCGAAGGCCTGAGCGGGGGTCAGGGGGGCGGCCGGTTCCCCGGGTTCGGGAGCCGGTTCCTCTTGAGGGACCGTCGCCTCGACCTCCGCCAAGGAGTCCAGCAGCCGCGCGTACGCCTCCCGCTTCCGGCCCCGCGGGTTCGTACGGCCGGACTCCCACGCGCGGACCGTCTCGCGGGTGGCGCCCACCCGTTCGGCGACCTGAGCCTGCGTCAAGGACCCTGCCTCGCGCAGGCGTCGGCGTTCCTTGGGCGGGGGGAGCGGGGTCGCAGGGCTCTGTGTCACAGGGCGCCCCTTCGTACGAAAAAGTACATAGTCGTATATTGAGCGACACTTCGGGGGTTCGCCTGTTACGACGAGAAAGCGCGTGTCGTTGGGAGCATGGCGATCGTGATCCAGATGACCGTTCGCCGAGCACCCCAGTCGTCCCTGCTCACCCGGTTGCGGGACCGATCGCCCGGACTGGCCGAGAGCCTGCTGGCCGGCGTGCTCGCGGCGGGGCTCGGGCTCGGTTCGCTCGCCGTGCTGGTGATGGTGCTGTGGATCAGTTCGCCGTATCCGGACAGCGGGCCGGGTGGTGCGCTGCATGTCGCGGCGGCGCTGTGGCTGTTGGCGCACGGGGCGGAGCTGGTGCGCACCGACACGCTGTCCGGGGTTCCGGCGCCGGTGGGGGTGACGCCGCTGCTGCTGGTCGTGCTGCCGGTGTGGCTGGTGCACCGGGCGGCGCGGGACGCGGTGGACGACTCCGCGGAGGCTTCGGGATGGACGGCGTTCGCGGGGGTGGTCCTCGGCTATCTCGCCGTCGGGACGGGGGTCGCGCTGTATGCGGCGGGCGGTGATCTGCGGCCGGCGTGGGTGTGGGTGGCAGTGTGCGTGCCGCTGGTCGTGATGGCGGCGGCGGGTGCGGGGGTCTGGACGGCGTACGGCCGCCCGCGCGAACCGGTGGACGGTGCGCTGCTGTTGCTTCCCGCGGGGGTGCGGCGGTTGCTCCTCGGCCCCGACGCCCGCCGCCGTCTCGGCACGGCGGCGCGGGCCGCGGGCGCGGGGGTGGCGGTCCTGGTGGGCGGTGGTGCGCTGCTCCTGGGGACGTCCCTGGTGTGGCACGGCGACGCGACACGGCTCTCCTTCCTCCAGCTGACGGAGGGCTGGTCGGGCCGGTTCGCGGTGCTGCTGCTGTGCGTGGCGCTGGTGCCGAACGCGGCGGTCTGGTCGGCGTCGTATGCGCTGGGGCCGGGCTTCGTCCTGGGGACGGGGCATGTGGTGGGCCCCCTGTCCTCCGCCCCCGCACCCCTTCTGCCGCCGTTCCCGCTGCTGGCGGCGGTGCCGGGGACGGGGACGGGGACGTGGGTGAACTGGGCGGCCGCGGGGGTGCCGGTGGTGGCCGGGGTGACGGTGGGGTGGTTCGTGGGGCGGGCGGGGAGTCGGAGAGTGGATGAGGGGAGTGGGGTGCTCGCCGGAGGGCGGGGTGCTGCGGGAGCGACGGCCGGGGCGTCCGTCGTGGCGCCGGGCAAGGGTGTCGGCGCACAGGCGAAGGGCACGGACGGGGGCGCCGCCGGGCAGGCGGGCGACCGGTCGGGGCTCGGGCCCGCCACACCCTGGTCACGCGGCCGGACCGCCGGTACCACCGGGCTCGCGGCCCTCCTGTGCGCGGCCGCCGTCGCGACGCTCGCCGCACTCGCGGGCGGACCGCTCGGAGTCGCCGCGCTCGCCTGGTTCGGTCCGGTGTGGTGGCTGACGGGAGCGGCGGCACTGGCGTGGACCTCGGTGGTGGCGATCCCCACGGCCCTGGGGCTACGGGCGTGGCGGTGCCGGGAACGGCGGGTGCGGAAGCCGAAGAGCGGGAAGACGCAGGCGCGCGGGACGGGCACGGACGTACCCGGGCGTGGGCACGGCGGGGCGGGTCCGGAGACGGGCGGGTCGCGGGTGGCAGGGCTGGGGCCGCTGTGGACGGAGGCGCGGGAGCCCGGGGCCGGCGGCGCGGGAACGGAGACGGTGGCGCGCCCATCGGAGATCGGTGGGGGACACGAATCCGGGGCCGGTGAGCCCCAGGCGTCCGCAGGCCGGGCGCGTGGCTGGCTCCGGCGGAAGAGGGACGCCGGTCCGGCCGCTCCGCGGTCCTCGGCGTCCACGGGGACCCCGGAGGCCTCCTCGGACGACCGGCCCTCCCCGGGCCACGGGGCCGGCCCATCCGCCGCGAAGCCCTCGCCGCGCCGCTGGTTCTCCCGCAGAAAGCCCGCCGGCCAACCGGCCCCGACGCTCGCCACTCCCTACGGCCCCGGCGACGACGACCTCGCCTTCGAGCCGTACGACTTCCTGCCCGCCGACCCCTACCCGGCCCCGGCGGCCCTCCCCCACCCTCCGGGCGGGGGGACCCCCACCTCGCTTCGCTCGCCCTGGCACGGCGACGCCTCCCGCGAGACCCGCTGGGCGGCGCTCAAGGAGGCGTCGACCCCGTTGGATCCGCCGGAGGCCCCGTGATCGCGGGGTGCGCCGGGTGCCGCTCCCCGCGTCAGCCGGGGGCCAGGATGTCCCGGAGCTTCTCCGGGACGAGCTGGCTGCACGACTGCTTGGCCTCGTTGGTGAGGGCGTCGCTCGTGCAGGTGTAGTAGTCGCTGTAGACCAGGTGCAGGACGAACGTCGCCGTCACCACCGCGATCGCCAAGGACGAGGTGACCAGGCCGCTGATGGCAGCCGTCCGCTGGGGGCGGCCGCCCGATTCGGGCGCCGGGGTGTCCGGGTCGGGGGTGCGCGGCTTGGCGCGCAGCGCGCTGATGCCCCAGTACAGGGCGAGCGAGCCGAGCAGCAGGGCGACGTACGGCCAGCTGAAGAGGGCGAAGAAGAACGCCCACATACCGCTCAGGAGCGAGTAGCGCGCACGGCGCTGGCCCGGGTCGGTCGGGTCCCACCGCATGCCGGTGCCGGGGCCGGGACCGCCCTGGCCCTCGGGTCCGGGACCGCCGCCGGGGCGCTCGCCGAAGCCGCCGGAGGAGCGGCCCGGCTGACGGTCGCTCCACTGGCCGCCCCAGGGGGAGTGGCCGTTGTCGTCGTCGGAGGAGGAGTCGTCCGCCGGGCGCCGCGGCTGCCACGGACGGTCCGGGGTGCCCTCCGGCGGCGGCGCGAAGGGGTTGTCCTCCTCCGCCTTCCTGTCCGGCTTGTCGGAAGGCGCGTCGGGCGGAGAGGCGGGGCGCTCCCGCAGCAGCACGCCGCGGTGCTCGCCTCCCTGCACCGACTGCGGGGGGAGCGTGAGGAGTCGCAGGCTGCGGTCCGGCATCAAGTGAGCGTCTTCCCCTAGGTGATACGACGTCTTACGGCGGTCTGGCGTGAGCCTTCACTTGGGAAACGCACCGCACGACGACCACGTTCCCGACTCGGGCCCTCCCAGACGCTACCTTCCGGCCATGCCCCCGTCCCGTGGGGGCCGCCCGGAGTGCCGGTATCGTTGCTGGCGTTCGGCCGCTTCGTAGACTTCCCCGTATCCCGGGGCGCGAAGCATTCGTACGAACGTACATACGGTCGACCGTACGGAAAACGCTCCCCCGAGAAAGGGCCCCACCGTGGCCGCCAAGCCCGTGGCCAAGCGCCTCGTCGTGCTGGTCTCCGGATCCGGCACCAACCTCCAGGCGCTCCTCGACACCATCGGCCAGGCAGGCTCGGAGGCCTACGGCGCCGAGATCGTGGCCGTAGGAGCCGACCGCGACGGCATCGAGGGGCTCGCCCGTGCCGAGCGCGCCGGGATCCCCACCTTCGTGTGCAAGGTCAGGGACCACGGGACCCGCGAGGAGTGGGACACCGCGCTGGCAGAGGCGACCGCCGCGTACGAGCCCGACCTTGTGGTGTCCGCCGGATTCATGAAGATCGTGGGCAAGGAGTTCCTCGCGCGCTACGGCGGGCGGTTCGTGAACACCCACCCCGCGTTGCTGCCCAGTTTTCCCGGCGCCCACGGCGTCCGTGACGCGCTCGCGTACGGCGCCCGGGTCACCGGCTGCACCGTCCACTTCGTCGACGACGGCGTCGACACCGGGCCGATCATCGCGCAGGGCGTGGTGGAGGTCCGGGACGAGGACGACGAGAGCGCTCTGCACGAGCGCATCAAGGAAGTCGAGCGAAGGCTGCTCGTCGATGTCGTGGGGCGGCTAGCCCGCAACGGCTATCGCATTGAGGGACGAAAGGTAGTTATCCAGTGACCGCCGAGAGCAACAAGCGGGCCATCCGACGGGCGCTCGTCAGCGTCTACGACAAGACGGGTCTGGAAGACCTCGCGCGCGGCCTGCACGAGGCGGGCGTGGAGCTCGTCTCCACCGGGTCCACCGCGGGCCGGATCGCCGCCGCCGGCGTCCCCGTCACCAAGGTCGAGGAGCTCACCGGCTTCCCGGAGTGCCTGGACGGCCGCGTCAAGACGCTGCACCCGCGCGTGCACGCCGGCATCCTCGCCGACCTGCGCCTGGAGGACCACCAGCGACAGCTGGCCGAGCTGGGCGTCGAGCCGTTCGACCTGGTCGTCGTCAACCTCTACCCGTTCCGCGAGACCGTCGCCTCGGGCGCCTCGCCGGACGAGTGCGTGGAGCAGATCGACATCGGCGGTCCGTCGATGGTCCGCGCCGCCGCCAAGAACCACCCCTCGGTGGCCGTGGTCACCAGCCCCGCGCGGTACGCCGATGTCCTGAGCGCCGTCCAGGACGGCGGCTTCGACCTCGCCACCCGCAAGCGGCTCGCGGCGGAGGCCTTCCAGCACACCGCGTCCTACGACGTGGCGGTCGCCTCCTGGTTCGCGTCCTCCTACGCGCCCGTGGACGAGTCGCAGTTCCCCGACTTCCTGGGCGCCACCTGGGAGCGCAACAACACCCTCCGCTACGGCGAGAACCCGCACCAGCCGGCCGCGCTCTACGTCGACGGCAGCGGCGGCGGTCTCGCCGAGGCCGAGCAGCTGCACGGCAAGGAGATGTCGTACAACAACTACACGGACACGGACGCCGCCCGCCGTGCCGCGTACGACCACGACGAGCCTGCCGTCGCGATCATCAAGCACGCCAACCCCTGCGGTATCGCGGTCGGCGCGGACGTCGCCGAGGCGCACCGCAAGGCACACGCGTGTGACCCGCTGTCGGCGTTCGGCGGCGTGATCGCGGTCAACCGGCCGGTGTCGAAGGAGATGGCCGAGCAGGTCGCCGAGATCTTCACCGAGGTCATCGTCGCGCCGGACTACGAGGAGGGGGCCCTGGAGGCCCTCGCCAAGAAGAAGAACATCCGCGTCCTGAAGGCCCCGGCCGCCCCCGCGAACCCGGTCGAGCTCAAGCTCGTCGACGGCGGCGCGCTGCTCCAGGTCACCGACCGCCTCCAGGCGGACGGCGACGACCCGGCGAACTGGACGCTGGCGACGGGCGAGGCGCTGAGCGCGTCCGAGCTCGCCGAGCTGTCCTTCGCCTGGAAGGCCTGCCGCGCGGTGAAGTCCAACGCGATCCTCCTCGCCAAGGACGGCGCCTCGGTCGGCGTCGGCATGGGCCAGGTCAACCGCGTCGACTCGGCGAAGCTGGCCGTGGAGCGTGCGGGCGTGGAGCGCGCGCAGGGTTCCTACGCCGCCTCCGACGCGTTCTTCCCCTTCCCCGACGGTCTGGAGATCCTCGTCGAGGCGGGCGTCAAGGCGGTCGTGCAGCCGGGCGGTTCGGTCCGTGACGAGCTGGTCGTCGAGGCCGCGAAGAAGGCGGGCGTGACCATGTACTTCACGGGGACGCGGCACTTCTTCCACTGAGTCGCGGGTGAGGGCGGCGGCGGGGTCTCACCCCGCCGCCGCCCTGCCGTTGTCAGTGCCGGGTGAGAGCCTGGCGGCATGATCGTGGAACGCGCGTACGCCCATGTGGCCGAGGACGAGCTGGGGGCCGGCGGCGGCCCGGTGTGGCCGTGGTCGGTGCCGTGCGTGCGGCAGTTGCTCGACGACGGACTGCGGTTCACCGCGCCGGTCACCTTCCTGGTCGGGGAGAATGGCTCGGGCAAGTCGACCCTCGTCGAGGCGCTGGCGGAGGCCTTCGGTCTCGATCCCTGGGGCGGGTCGGCCGGGCATCGCTACGCCGGTCCGCGTGAGCCGTCGGTCCTCGGCGGCCGGATGCGGTTCGAGGCGACCGTGGCCGGGCGCCGGATGCTGCGGGGCCCCCACACCCGTCGCCGGGGTTTCTTCCTGCGGGCCGAGACCGCGCTCGACGCCCTCGGCCGCGAACGGCACGCGGGCCGCCTGTCCGGCACGCCGGACGAGATGAGCCACGGCGAGGGCTTTCTGATGGCGTTCCGCGAGCGCTTCCTCGATCCCGGCCTGTACGTCCTGGACGAGCCGGAGTCCGCGCTGTCCTTCGGCTCCTGCCTCGAACTCGTGGGCGTGCTCGACGACCTCGCCCGGACGGGCGCCCAGATCATCTGCGCCACTCACTCACCCCTGCTCACCGCACTGCCCGGCGCCGAGATCATCGAGGTCGGCGAGCACGGGATGCGCCCCGTCGAGTGGCACGAACTGGAGCTGGTCGAGCACTGGCGGCGCTATCTGAACGACCCGCGGGCGTATCTGCGCCACATAGTCGGCTAGCCGACGGCTGGATGGCGGCCAGACGGGCGGCGAGGTGGGCGGCTAGGTCGAACTCCGCAGCGCCGCCCACGTCTGGGGACCCACCTTCCCGTCGACCTCCAGCCCCTTCGCGCCCTGGAACTGCTTGACCGCGGCCAGGGTGGCGTTGCCGAACCGGCCGTCCACGCCCGCGTCTCCGACGCTGTAGCCGCGTTTGGTGAGCATGCACTGGACCTGGACGACGCGTTGGCCCTTGTCGCCGTGTTTGGTGAGTTCGGTGCCGGAGTAGTAGGTGCAGTCGGAGATCCAGGCCGGGTCGGCGGGGGCGGTCGCGGTCTCGGTGACGGTGGCGGTCGGGGTGGGGGCGCCGCCGCCCGAGGTGCCGCCGGTGCCGCCGGGGGCGGCCGTCGCGGAGGGCGTGCCCGCGGTGCCGTCGTCGGATCCGGAGGTACCGCCGTCCGACTCCGTCTGCTCCTCTTCCTCCTCCATCGCCTGCCCCTTCTTCTCCTCCGCTGTGCTCGGGGAAGCGGAGGCGGAGGTGCCGGGCAGGGCCGAGGCCCCTTCGGCGTCCGAGGCGGGGCCGGTGCTGGTGCTCGCGGTCGGGGCGGCCGAGGCCGTCTCGTCGTGGGACGGGCGGGTGAGGAAGAACGCGCCCGCGGCCACGGCGACCACGGCGAGGCCCGCCGCGAGAGCGAGGGCGGGCTTCTTCCGGTTGCGCCGGGCCTCGTTCTCACCGGAGGCGTACTGGCCGGGCGGTGTGGCAGGTTCGTACGCCCCGGCCGGTGCGGCCCCGTACGCCCCGGGCGGTGTGGCGGGTCCGTACGCCCTGGGCGGTGTGGCCCCGTACGCCCCGGGCGGCGTCGCGGGGCCGAAACCCGGGCCGGGGGCGGGAGTTACCGCCGGAGTCGTCGGGGCGCGGAGGTGGACGGTCTGCTCGGCCGGGGCCGCTTCGAGTAAGTCGCAGCCTTCCTGGCGGTCGAGCAGGCGGCCGGCCAGCGGCTCCTGCCAGGCGGGTGCCTCGCCCTTCAGCGCGGTCGCGGCGGCGGCGATCAGTTCCTTCGGGGTGGGGCGGCCGGCCGGGTCCTTGGCGAGGCAGGCGGTCAGCAAGGTGGCCAACGGGCCGTCCACGGGCCCGAGTTCGGACATCACCTCCGCCTTCGGCTCCTCGAAGGCCACCCGGTGCATGACGTCGACCCCGGTCCCGTCGCCGAACGGGGCGTGCCCGGTGGCGGCGTAGATCAGCGTGCCCGCGAGGGAGAAGACGTCGGAGGCGCCGTCGCAGCGGCCCTCGCGCAGATACTCGGGGGACATGAACGCGGGCGTGCCGACCCGGCTGCCGGTGCCGGTGATCGCGCTGCTGTCGACGGCCTGCGAGATGCCGAAGTCGATGACGTGCACGCCCCGTGTGGACAGCAGCACGTTGGACGGCTTGAGATCCCGGTGCACGACGCCGGCGGCGGCCAGCGCCGAAAGGGCCCGTCCGAGCTCCGTCACCAGCCGCCACACGCCGGTCGGCTCCAGCCTGCCGCCATGGCGCACGGCGTCGGCGAGGTTGATGCCGGGGACGTACTGGGTGGCCATCCAGAGCAGTTCGTGCTCGAACCCGGTGCCGAGCAGCCGCGGCGCGTGCGGGGTGTCGACCCGCCCGTGCACGGCGGCCTCCCGCTCGAACCGCCGCCGGAACTCCGGGTCCTCGGCGTACTCGGGCCGGATCACCTTCACCGCGGCGAGCCCCGCGCTGTCGTCGGCGGGCCGCGCCAGGAAGACCCGCCCCATCCCGCCGCTGCCGAGCCGCCCGAGCGGCACGTACGGTCCGATCCGGGCGGGGTCGGCGGGCTGCAGTGGATCGGCGCCCGCCTGTATGAGCGCGGTGCGGTACGGCGGCGTGGGGTGCCGCTGGTCCGTCATTTGTCCCCCGAGTGCTGTTCTGCCTCAAAGTGCCCAGGCGTCACGCCAGTTGAGGTGAGGCTAGCGTGCCGGGAAGGCCGAGTCGGGGGGATCGGACGTATGTGCGGCGGCCCGCCGGTCGTCGACCGACGGGCCGAACCGTTCGCCGACTAGCAGCTGCGGGATTTGTAGCCGGCCAGGCGGAAGGTGCCGTTGTCGTCGTAGAAGCCCCACTTGCCGGTGCTGCCGCGGAAGAGCGTGAAGGTGTGGCTGGCGCCGTGGTACTTCAGCCTGTAGCGCTTGCCCGCCGACTGGCTGTCCGTGCTCACATACTCCAGCTTCCCGACGGTGATCTCATCGGTCAACCTCTCCCGCTTGGCGTCCGCGTAGCCGAACGTCTTCTTGCCGACGATGCCGTCCGCGGTCAGGCTCCAGCGGGCCTGGAGCTTCTTCGTGGCGTACTTGGTGTTCGCGCCGAATCGGCCGTCGATGTCCGCGGCGTCGAAGGCGGTCCCATTGCTCTCCTTGGCGCCCTCGGCCCAGAGGATCCTCTGCCAGAAGCAGGCGGCGTTGGAGCTGGCGTACGACGAGGTCGACAGGGTTCCCTCGTCGCCGAAGTCGTCGTAGAACGAGCTGCCGCCGCTCACATATCCGTCGCCGCTGCTCGCCGAGGCGGGCGACGCGCTCACCGCCAGGGCGCCCGCGACGGCGGCGCTCACTGCGGCGGTGGCCATGCGGGCCCGGGTGGCACGGAAGTTCATGAGGGTTCCCTCCCCGTTGTGTCGTACACGACGTGCTGCACGATCACTGTCCGGGGAGGGAGGGTCTTGCGGTACCTCTAACGTTGCAGGGTCAGCTGCAGCTGCTGTTGTTCTTGTAGCTCGCGTACCGCCGCTGGCTGGGGCCGGCGTCGACCGTGGCGTCCGTGTCCAGGACCGCCGGGTCGAGACCCCGTTGGAGGAGACCTACCGGGTCTCCACCACGATGGCGGCGGCCCACGAGGCGGTGCTGGGCCGCGTACAGGCGTGTCCGCCCCGCGAGGCCGAACGGCGGTGCTTCAGCGCGACGGGGCCCTGAGTCCCGCCGTCACAGATAGGCGCAGGTTCCGCCGGCGCCGTTGGCGTTGTCGAAGTACCAGCCGATGCCGTTGCGGGTCTCGGAGCCGTAGATGCCGTCCACATAGGTCAGCTTCTCCACGCCCTGGGCGTACTTGAGAGCGGTCTTGGTGAGCGAGCCGAAGTCTCCGTCCACGTCCAGGCTTCGGCCGTAACACTCGTTCAGCGTCGTCTGGAGGGCGGACACGGCGCTGCTCTGGGCGCCCTGGGACATGGTGCAGTCGATGTTCCCGTTGTACGCGGGCAGTTTGGCCACGAGGGTGAGGGTCAGGTACTTGCTCGCCTGCCCGTTGCAGTAGCCCGCGTAGGCGGCGGCGGGTGTGGCACTGGCCATGGCGATGCCGGCGGCGGACAGCAGCACGGCCGCGGCGGAGACGCCTGCCCGGGTGCGGAGTGTGCGCAGGCTCTTCATGGGTCCCCCTGTTTCGGTTCGGATGTGACGGGTCGTGCCGGGTGCCACCATGGCGGATGAGCGGGGCCCGGGGTACCTGGAAGATTCCAGGGGAGGCCCGGGCCCCGCGGCGTCACGACCGGGGAGTCGTTGTACTCACTGACGAAGTGAACGCGGTCCCTGCGCCGGCGGTGACACCCGTACGGCCGCTGCCGATTCGACCGGCCTGGGCAGGGACACCGGCCTTCCGTCGTGCGCGGCGGCCTGCCGATGGGCGACGTACGCCGCGGCCCCGTGCCCCAGAACGATCAGGAGTGCGCTCGCGAGGGCTCCCGTCTGGGCGAGGAGGCGACGCCAGGAGAGGCGGGGCGGACGGGGGGAGCGGGCGATGCCGGCCGCGGCCTCGACCCTTGCGACGAGTGCCTCGGTGTCGACGCGTTCGGCGTGGGTGGGGGCCAGGCAGGCGCGGATGATCTCCCGCCATTCGTGCGGGAGTTCGGGAGCGAGCCGCAGCTTCTCTGCGCCTCGCGCATGCCTGATCGCCGCGTCGGACCGCGCCTCGGTCGTGCCGCCCGGCAGCGGAAACGTACCGGTCAGGACGGTGTGGGCAAGGACACCGAAGGCCCAGACGTCGGCGGAGGGCCGGACGCGTGCCCCTCGCTCGTCGACCTCGGGCCAGAGCAGTTCGGGCGGTGTGTAGTCCGGGGTGGCGAAGGCAGGCACGTAGGCGTGTGTGCCCTCCATCTCGGCGGCGAGGTTGAAGTCGGCCAGTCGTACCGAACCGTCCTTCATCAGCAGGATGTTGGCGGGTTTGAGATCTCCGTGCACCCACCCGGCGCGGTGCAGGTGGGCGAGCCCCGCGCAGATCTGCGCGAGCAGGGGACCGGGGTCGGCCGGCGCCGGTACGACGTCCAGGGACCCCTCCGCCTTCTCCAGTACGAGGACGGTGGCACCGTCTAGGCCGGAGTGCCCGGGGTCGTCGACGATGAGGCTGTCGTACATCCGGAGCAGCCAGGGCGAGGTGAGACGGTTCAGGAAATCGACCTCCCGCTCGGCGAGTTCACGCAGGTGACAGAGCTGGCGGGGGGTGCGGCCGCGGGTGGGCAGGAACTTGAGGGCGGCGGTGCGGGGAGAGTCCCCGGTGATGCGGTGGCCCTCGTACACCGTGGCGAACGCCCCCGACGCGATCGGCTCACGGACCTCCCAGTCGCCCACCCGGTACCCGTTCGGAACCGGGACGGCGTGCGACGGTCCGGCGCTCATCAGCACACCTTCCGCGCGGTCGGGTTCGGGGCCAGTACGGCGAGGTCGTTCTCGCGGACCAGGTCGAAGCGGAGGGCGAGGGAGACCAGGGTCTCCTTCTTGCCGTTGACGCGCTGACCGGGTTCGGCGGTGTCGGGACCGGGCCGCAGCCGCAGTTTCAGCGCGAGATAGTCGATGTTCCAGTACACGGCCGACCGGCTGACACCGGACCACACCGGCCGCAGCCTGTCGACGAGTTGCTCGACCGCGGGCAGCGGCGCGTGCGGTTCGCCACGCAGCCGGGGCTCGCACAGGGCGGCCAGCACGGCGAAGTACCGCTTGGTGCGGTCGAGGGAGAAGGCGGGCGCGGTCAGGGAACCGGGCAGTCCCTGCCGGGCGACGGGGCGAAAGGTGTGCTGCGGCGCCCATACGTCGAAGGCGAGCAGATCGCCGCCGGCCGGCAGTACGACCCGCGAGAACTCGAACGGCATGGGCGCGTCGACCCTGCCGGGCCCGACCTTGATGTGCTCGCCGGCGCCTTCCGGGTTCTCCACGACGTAGGTCTGGTCCTCGCTGTTGTTGCTCAGCAGCCAGAAGGTGCCCTGAGCGGCGATCTCCCCGGCGATCCGGGGGACGCCCTCGTGCGTGATGGTGAGGCTGCCGGGTGCTTCCTGCCTCCCGAACGTCAGCCGTTCACCCGAGCCGATCCTGATCTGCCCGTCCGGACGGGCGCATGCCGGAGGCACGATGATGACGCTGTACATGGATCTGTCCCCTCGCTCAAATCCATGAGGGCCACCCTCCCCCAATCCAACGTGGGGGAGGGTAAGCGATTTCGCAGCGAGGATGCGAAGGGTGTCGGAGATTCGGTGTGTCGGGACGCTCTACCAGTCGAAGAGGCCGGTGACCGAACCGACGATGTCGCCTGTGCCCGACCCCGTCACCGCGTCCACTATCCCGCCGTAGCCGGGGGCTGACTTCCCGTACAGCCCGTACCTGCCCGGGGTGAGCCCCACTCCGAACCCGACGAGCGAGGCGTAGAACTCACCGCTGTCCCATCCGTGGGCGACGCCGTTGAGGATGACGCTCGCGGCTCCTGCGGCCAGGCCGAGGCCGGTGAGCGCAAGACCGACGGCCTGCCCACCGGGGATGAGACCGGCGATCGTTCCCGCTGTTCCCAGCCAGCTGGACCAGTTGCCCGTGACCGTCGCCCACTCCGCGGGGTCGTCGACGTTCTCCGGCCACAGGCCTATGTCCGCGTACCACGGCTTGTCCTGGTCGGCATTCTGCGATGGGTCGATCCCTGCCCCTTCGCACTCGGCCGCCGCCTCCGCCGCCGCTTCTGCCGCCGCCGCGAGCTCCGCATCGCGCCGGGCCGCCGCCGTCTCCCGGGCCTGGCTCGCGGCGTCGGCCGCGGCCTGGGCGTCCTGTCCGGCCTGGTCGGCGGATGCCCGGGCCTGGGAGGCCGAACTCTGGGCGCTCGTCGCGTAGGTCACCGCCTGCGCCGCCGCGGCCGTCGCCTGCCGCATCGAGTAGTTGGCGCTGCGGGCCGCGACCTGTGCCACCGCCGCGGCCTGCTTCGCGCTCTCCGCAGACCGGGCCGCGGCGGCGGCCGACTGGTCGGCGGCGTCCGCGTTGGCCTTGGCCTGCTTCGCCGAGTTCGTGGCGTCGGCGGCGTAGGACTTGGCCTTGGCGGCCCACTCCGTGGCCTCGGCCGCGGCCTGGCGCGCCTCGGCCGCCGCCTTGGACGCCAGGGCGGCGTCCTCCTGTGCCTTGGCGGCGACCTTGGCCGCGTGAGCTATGGCCGCGCGGACGGCGGCGACATGGGTGGCGTGGTCGTGGTCCAGACGCGCCGCGACGAACTGGTCGCGGACGACGAACCGCCGCCGCATCCGCGAAGGGCCCTCCAGCGCGATCCGAGCCGCCGCCGTCAGATAGGGGCCGCCGGCGTCGATCAGACGCAGGATCTCGACGCGGTCGTCCTCCTTGACGGCCACCGGCAGTTGGAGGCGGAGGAAGCGGTGCAGGGCGATGGCACCTCCGTCGTCGAGCGCGGCCCGGGCCTTCGTCCTGACGGCGGTACCGGGGCTGTCGTTCAGCAGCTTGAGTACGGCGACGCGGTAGTCGGCCGCCGCGGCCTCGATCGCCCCGGTGTCCAGGAACGCGCTGGCGGCATCGGCGTCGTCGCTGGTCAGGGCGGTGTGCGCGGCATAAGCGACCACCGAGGTGGACATCTTGGAGAGAGCCAGCACCGTCTCGCGGTCGTCCTGCCGCTGGGCGAGCACGCGGTCCGCGTCGATCCAGTTCAGGACGGACTCGTCGGCGCCGGACAGGGCGAACTCCGCTGCTTCACGGGTCCAGGTGCCGGTCGAGTCGAGCAACTGGACCGCGGCCTTGCGGCCGGTCGTGACCGCCGTGGAGGCGTCCCCGCCGGTCAGGGCCGACTCCGCCGCCGCGATCATGTCCTTGATCTCCGAGGCGGTCTTGTCGGCCTGTGTCCTTTCCCGGTCGGCGCGCTCCGCCTCCGCGGTTTCCTCCTGTGAGAGCAGCCGCGCCAGTTCGGTGCCGATCTCCGTGTCCTCGGCGATCCGCGCCGCCTCCGCGTCCCGCGCCGCCTGCTCGACCTCCTGCGCTTCCGTCACCGCGTCGGACGCCGTCGTCGCCGCCACCACGGCCGCAGCCGCGTACGCCGTCGACCGCTTCGCGTACTCGATCGCCTTGCCCGCGTTGTCCGCGGCCTCGTCCGCAGCGTCCGCCGCGGCGTCCGCGTGGTCGGCCGCGCTTCTCGCCGCGTCGCGGGCCCTGCGGGCCGCTTCCGCGGCACGGTTGGCCAGCGTCTGGGCGGTGTTCGCCGCGCGGGTGGCACGGGCCGCCGCCGCGTCTGCCTCGGCCGCCGCCGCGCGGGCCTTGGCGGCCTGGGACTGCGCGACACCTGCCGAGGCGGCGGCGTCGGCGGCGGCGTTGGCGGCGGCAGCAGCGTTCGTGGCCGCGCTCGCCGCGGCCGAACCGGCCGCCGAGGCCTCGGCCGAAGCCACCGCCGCCTGGTCCGCCGCTGCCGCGGCCGTACGCGCACGGCCCGCGGCGGACCGCGCCCCCTCGGCCGCCGCACGAGCCGCACCGGCCTTGGACGCGTCGGCGGACGCCGCGATCGCGGCGTGGTAGGCACGGGACGCCGCGCTCCCCGCCGAGGCTGCCGCTGCCGCAGCGGCCTGCGCGGCCTGTGCCGCACGCGACGACGCCGCCTGAGCCGTACGGGACGCGGCGATCGCCGTATTGGCGGCGCTGGCCGCCCCCTGCGCGGCGCTCGCCGCGTCGTTCGCCGCCTTCGCCGACCTGGCGACGTCATCCTTGGCCGCCCGGGCTTCCTCCGCCGCCTTCAGGGCCGCGGCCTTGGCCTTCGCCGCGGCGTCCTTCGCCTGTGCGGAGGCGGCGACGGCCTGTTCCGTCTTGAGTGTCGCCAGCCGGCCCTCGCGTTCCACGATGGCGACCAACTGGCCGATCGTCGCCGCCTCCTCGTCCCGTGCGCGGGCGATGTACTGGCCGGAGGTGAGGAACTGCGCGATGGCCTCGGGCGATCCGTCGTTCAGGGCGCGCTCGGCGTACTTCCTCACCTCGGGCGAGGCGGTGCCCAGCATGGTGAGGACCGCGACCCGGTCGTCCTCCTGCTGAGCGGTGTACTGCGTCTCCGTCAGAAAGGTCCGCAGATCCTTCCATGTCCCCGTCTGAAGCGCCTTGCCGGCCGTACGCCTGACCGCGGAGCCGCCGTGGTTCTGCACGGTGAGGACCGCCACCCGCAGATCCTCCAGCACGGGCGCCTGGTGGCCCTCGCTCAGGAAGACGGCCACCGCGTCGTCCCCGGCCGTCAGCGCCGTATCGGCACTCGCCCGGGTCGCCTTGCCCGCGGCGGACAAGCCGGTCAGGACGGCGAACCGGTTGTCCTCCGCCCGGGCCGCCGACAGCCGGTTCGCCAGGAAGTCGGAGACGGCGGCCGACGTGCCGACGGCCAGCGCGGCGGCCGCAGCCTCGCGCACGGCCCGCCCGCCGACCTTGTACGCCCATACGGTCCGGCCCCGTTCGGTGTCGGGCAGGCCGTTGAAGGTGCCGTCGGGGTCGGCCTCCGCGCCGTACGCGGGGGCGGCGGTCAGGGTGAGGACGGAGGGCAGGGCGGGGGCGGCGGTGACTCCCGCGACGGACGCGAGTAAGCGGCGTCTGCTCCACAGCGAGGGCGACAAGGCAGGCATCCTTCCCGTTCGGATACGGGGTGTGCGACTTGGGTGTCGCACGGTAACCGTCGGTGCGGAACGGCACATCCTGGAACTTTCGAGGGCAATGGGGCGGGTGTCCCCTGATACCAGTTATGGGCTCTCCTGTCGCCAACTCCGCCAAGGAGGAACCCCCTTGAGACGCTGGCTGCCCTTAAGCCTTGCCGCCACGGTCACCGCCACGGTCGCCACCGTGTCGCTGCTGTTCACCCCCGCCTTCCCGGCGGCCGCCGACGACATACCCCCCGTCGCGGTCGAGGACTTCGCCTATCCGAACGCCGACCAGATCTACGCCGACACCGGGATCCGGCTGATCAGCGGCGACGGCAACATACTGCTGACCGACTGCGGCCCCGCCGGTCTGATCCAGGTCGGCGCGCGCGGCCGGGCCGATTTCTGCTTCTCCGTCCGAGGCGACTCCGGCCGGGTTGCCATGGAAGTGCCGCAGGTCATAGCCATCAAGGGCAACGCCTACACGATCGTCGCCGACATGACCGTGGACGGCACCGAGACCTCGTTCGACGTTCTCCCGAACACCTGGACTCCGGTCGGGGAGCCCGCCGACCCACCGGACCACCGCGACCACACCCTCGTGGAGCTCCGAGCCACCAAGTAGGCCGTCAAGCACGCTCGTTCAGCTGAGAGGGATCCCCATGTTCTCGCCCTTGCGCCGCCCGGGCCGCCGCAGACTCGGCCTCGCCCTGTTGGCCGTGACCGCAGGCGCCACCCTGTCCGCCCCCCTGCCCGCCGCACACGCCGTCGTCGGCACCCCGACCCCCGGCGGCAGTCACGCCTTCACCGCACACCTCGACATCGGCGGCGACGGCACCCGGGCCTGTTCCGGGGCCCTGGTCGACCCCGAGTGGCTGGTCACCGCCGCCTCCTGCTTCGCCGGCGATCCGCAGTCCGGCACCGCCCCGGCTGCCGGAAAGCCGGCTCTGAAGACCGTCGCCACCATCGGTCGCACCGATCTTTCCGGCAGCGGCGGCCATGTCGCCGAGGTCACGTACATCGTGCCGCGGGCCGGCCGCGATCTGGTCTTCGCCCGCCTCGCCACCCCTGCCACGGGCATCACCCCCGTGACCCTCGCCGCCTCCGCCCCGGCCGCGGGCGACGGGCTGACCGTCCTCGGATACGGCCGTACCAAGACCGAATGGGTTCCCGGCAAGCTGCACCAGGCGAACTACACCCTGGACGCGGTCGCCGACGGCACCCTCGCCATGAGCGGCAAGACCGCCGACGACTCCGTCTGCAAAGGCGACACCGGCGGCCCGGTCCTGCGCGCCACCAGCGGCGGCAGCTATGAGCTGGTCGCAGTCAACTCCCGGGCTTGGCAAGGCGGTTGTTACGGCAGCTCCGAGACCCGGACCGGTGCCGTGGCCGCTCGCGCCGACGGCAAGCCCGGTGGCGCGGCACTGACCGCCGGGCAGACCCTGGCCTCCGGCGACTCCCTGCTGTCGAAGTCCGCCAAGGTCACCATGGGCACCGACGGCAACCTGGCCGTCGCCTCCAACGGCGGCAAGATCCTGTGGTCGTCGAAGACCGCCGGCAATCCCGGTGCCACCGCCACTCTCACCACGTCCGGGAACCTCGTCGTGAAGTCCTCCGCCGGAGCCACCCTGTGGGAGTCGAAGACCTCCGCTCCCGGCGGTACCACCGCCCTCCAGGACCACGGCAACCTGGTCGTGCGGACCACCTCCGGCGCGAGTCTGTGGTCCAGCAACACCGTCGTCCGCAACGACCTCAACGGCGACGGCCGTTCCGACGTCGCCGTCTGGTACGACTTCGCGGACGGCCGGGACGCCATCAACCGTTTCCTCACCGCCCCGGACGGCACGTTCCTGGAGCCCCACAACGGCTGGATCACCACCAGCGACACCTGGACCGCGTCCAACGCCAAGGTCCTGACCGGCGACTACAACGGCGACGGCCTCGCCGACGTCGCCGGCGTGTACGGCTACTCCGACGGCACCGTGGGCATCTGGACCTGGCTCGCGAAGGGCGACGGCACGTACGCCACGCCGTTCCGCACCTGGAAGTCGGCGGCCGGCGACTGGACCTTCTCCCGGGCCACCTTCGTCAGCGGAGACTTCGACGGCGACGGCCGCGACGACATCGCCGCCTGGTACGACTACGCCGCAGGGCACGACCGGCTCTTCACCTTCAAGTCCACCGCGGCCGGCGGCTTCAACGACCCCACGGCCTCGTTGACCATCGCGGCGGGCGGCTGGACGGCCGCCAACGCCAAGCCGGTGACCGGTGACTTCGACGGCGACGGCCGCGACGACCTCGGCGTCTTCTACAACTACGACAGCGGCCTCGCGCGCATCTTCACCTTCCTTGCCACCGCCGACGGCGGCTTCAACTCCGCCGTCAAGGGCTGGGAGGCCGCGACCTGGGGCGACCGGGACCGTACGACGGTCCACTCCGGTGACTTCGACGGCGACGGCCGCGACGACCTCGCCGCCTGGTACGAGTACAGCGACGACACCGATGGCGTGCACACCTGGCTGAGCGACACCGACGGCCTGCTCAGCACTCACAAGGCCTCCGCGAGGCTGGCCGCCGGCAAGGTCGTCCGCGGCAGCATGAAGATCGCTGCCGGTGACTTCGACGGCGACGGCCGGGACGACCTCGGCTTCCTGCACGGCTACACCACGGGCGTCGTCCGGATGTGGACCCTGCCCGCCCTCAGCGACGGCACCTTCGGCGCGTACAGCGGCGGTTGGGCCTCCACCGGTACGTCCTGGACCTTCTCCAACATCGGCATGATCGAGCGCTACCCCGTATGACGGGACCGAGCGGCCCCCGGTGCCCCCGGCGGGGACCGGGGGCCACTCGGTCCCCTGCTGTCAGCAGGGACGCAGCGAGTAGATCGGGTCCCACGTCGCCGTGCCGGCCTGGTACGCCGTCGAGGACCAGCGCTCGCTGCCGTCCTTGTTGTAGAACCTGGCGACCGTGCCGGGCGTCTGGTTGTTGGTGAACGGGCCGTCGCCGGTCCAGTTGGAGACGGTCCACGTCTGGCACTTGTAGAAGTCGAACTTGGTGCCCTTGACGATCATGCACAGGTGGCCGTAGTCGCAGGCCAGGTCCTGGGCGCTGAAGGCGCTCTTCGGGGCCCTGGTGACGTCGAGGCCGTCGTAGGCGACCTTGTCGGCGGAGACGGACAACGCCTTCTGGTCCTTGCCGAGCACGTCGTCGGCGGTCTGCTGGAGGCTGGTCACCCGGGTGCCGTCGGGGTCGTAGCCGCCGGTCGGTCCGGCCGCGGCGGTGGCCGCGACCGTGGAGCCGGCGAGCAGGGCGGTGGCCGCGACGAGCAGTGCGGCCGGCTTGACGATGTTCATGATGGTTCCCCCATGGATGAACGTGGTCGGTGTTTCCGGGGACCACCGTTCCAGGGGGCGTCGCGGGCAGGTACCTCAGACCTCTCAGGGTCACTGGCCGCCGGGCGGCGTGTACTCCTTGAGCCAGTGAGCGACGCGGGCGGCGTAGGCACGCTGGTTCGGGGGAACGCCGCCCGCGGCGTTCACCTTCTTGTACGAGGTCCGGTAGGAGGCCGCGAGCAGCACCCGGCGGTCACCGGGCAGCGAGGTCTCCAGACGCGGTTCGATGAAGCAGAGGTAGCGGCTCATCGCCGGGATCGACTGCGAGGGGGTCAGGGGCGGTGCGGGAGTCTCCTTCGCCGGTACGCCGTCCGCCCGGATCCACCAGCGCAGGACACTCGGGGTCCAGCGGGCGATGCCGTACTCGTTGTTGGCGGGATCCGACAGCTCCGCGTCGAAGTCGCTCTCCGTCTTGAGCATCGCGGCGAGCAACGCCGGTGTGACCTCCGCCTGTTGGCAGTCATGGGCGGATTCGACGATGAGACGCCGGTAGGCCACGGGGACACCTTTGCCGGTACGTAGTTCGGCGGCGCCGTAGGCGGCGGCGGTGTCAGCGGTGTTCTTGGCGTCGGAGCCGTCGTCCTGCGCAGCCCGGATGCCGAACCCCAGGGCGGTGACGGCAACGGCCGCCAGTACGGCGGCAGTTGTACGACGGGAGCGGCGCCGTCCCAGTCGGGGCGAGCGGTCCGTGCCCGCCGCGGCCTCCACCCGCCGTAGCAGTGCCTGCGTACCGATGCGCTCGGCGTGCGTCCGGGCCAGACACTCCCGCACGATCTCCCGCCAGGCGTCCGGCAGTTCGGGCGACAGGCGCAGCTCGTCGGTGCCCCGGGCGTACGCGGCGGCCGCGTCCCGGCGGGCCGACGGGGTGCCGCCGGGCAGCGGGAAGGAACCGGTGAGCAGCAGATGGGCCAGGACGCCGAACGCCCACACGTCGGCGGAGGGGCGGATGCGGCGGCCGCGTTCGCCGATCTCCGACCACAGCAGCTCCGGCGGTGTGTAGTCGGGCGTGGAGAAGGCGGGCGTGTACGCGTGCGTGCCCTCCAGCTCCGCCGCCATGTTGAAGTCGGCCAGTCGCGCCGAACCGTCCGCCATCAGCAGCACATTGGCCGGTTTCAGGTCCCCGTGCACCCACCCGGCATGGTGCAACTGGGCCAGGCCCTCGCAGATCTGCGCGAGAAGGGGGCCGGGCGCCGGGAGCCGTACGGCGTTCAGGGAGCCTTCCGCCCGCTCCAGTACGAGGACGGTGGCGCCGTCGAGCTCGGGGCGCTCCGGGTCGTCGACGACGAGCGTCTCGTACATCCGGATCAGCCGCGGTTGCTTCAGCCGGCGGTACAACTCGACCTCGCGCTCGACGAGTTCACGCAGGTGGGTCAGTTGCCGGGGTGTTCCGGTGCCGGTCGGCAGGAACTTCAGGGCGGCCGTGCGCGGTTCGCCGTCGCCGGTGCGGCGGCCCTCGTACACGCTGCCGAAGGCGCCCGTGGCGAGGGGCTCGCGCACCTCCCAGTCGCCCACCCGGTAGCCCTTGGACACCGGGACGGCGTAGGGCTCGGTCACCGGGCCACCCGGCCGGACGGCTCGGTCAGGACGACCAGGTCGTCCTCCCGTACGAGGTCGAAGCGGAGCGCCAGTGAGACCAGCGATTCCTTCTTGCCGTTGAGACGCGGGCCGGTGTCGGCCTCGTCCGGGCCGGGCTTGAGGCGCAGCTTCACGGCGAGGTAGTCGATGTTCCACTGCACGGAAGTGCGGGACGCGGCGGGCCAGTTGGGGCGCAGCCGGTCCACGACCTGGTCGACGGTGGGCAGCGGGGCGTGCGGTGCGCCGCGCAGCCGGGGTTCGCACAGGGCGGCGAGGACCGCGAAGTAGCGCTTGGAGGCGTCCAGCGAGAACGCGGCGGCCGTGGTGTCACCGTCCCGCTCGCTCTCGCCGTCCCGGTAGTCGTGGCGCGGCGCCCACACCTCGACGGGCAGCAGGTCACCGGCCGCGGGCAGCACGATCCGCGAGAACTCGAAGGGGACGGGGGCGTCCAGGCGCCCCGGGCCGACCTTGATGTGCTCGCCGGCGCCCTCCGGGTTCTCGACGACGTACGTCTGTTCCCGGCTGAGGTTGCTGAGGATCCAGAAGGCGCCCTGCGCGGTGATCTCACCGGCTCTGCGGGACACCCCGTCATGGGCGATCCGCAGGTCGTTCTCCCGGGCGGACCGGCCGAAGGTGAGGCGCTCGCCGGGGGCGAGCCTGATCTGGGTGCGGTTTCGCTCGTCCTCCGTGGTCGGCGGAGGTACCACGATGATGCTGTACAAGGTGCGTCTCCCCGTGCCTGACGGCTACCCGGATCAGCCTAGGGCGACGCACCAGGGCCGTGTCTCCCCTCGTACGGGTGAGACACGGCCCTTGGACAGGATTGGCGCGAACTGTTCAGTCGGGAACGGTCAGTAGCGCGGGCGCGCGAACCAGGCCGTGCCGCTCGGCACCACCGGAGCGGCGGTGATGATGGCGCCGAAGACGACCCACAGCAGGGGGAGGATGACCGCCGAGGCCATGCCCGTGTCGAGGCCGACGAAGAGCAGGACCAGGCCGACGATCGTGCCGAGCGCGCCGTAGATGACCGTGGTGATGCGGACACCCTGGCCGCCCCGGCCGAACTTGACGCCCAGGATGATGGACAGGGTCGCGAGACCGAGCATGAAGATCCCGATGCCCGCGATCAGGCCGGCCGCGGCGTTGCCGATGTCGCCGAGCTCGCTGAACGGGTCGTCGGAGGACGAGCTGAAGGAGTCCGCCTCGTCCGACACATCGTTCACGAAAGCACCGATGTACAGGTAGATCAGGCCGCCCAGGATCTGCACGGCCGAGATGATGTACAGGAAGACACGGGCCGTCACCAGCAGGCCGGGCATCGACTGCGGCATCATGTTGCCGCCCGGGTAGCCGGGGTACGCCGGCTGCGGCGGGTAACCGGGGTACGCCTGGTGCTGCGGCGGGATACCGGGCGGCGGCGGGGCCTGCTGCGGGTAGCCGTAACCGGGAGCGGGCGGCGGCTGCTGGGGCGGGGGCCCGTAAGGGTTGTTCGGATCGCCGAAACTCATGGCGGTGTTTCCTCCGTTTACCGAATGTGCGGGGACGACGAGCGGCACGGTTCGGAGGAATGTTCAACAGATGCGGTTCGTCCCCCCGGTACAGCCCGCGGCACTGTGGCCACAATCGTTCTTCAGTGGCCGGTTCGTTGTCCAGCCGCAATCCGCATGTGTTGTGCAAGTGCAACATCGCTGATCATGAGGGATACGGCGGGACAGACGCCGGGGGACCCGGATTGGAACCGGGACCCGGTCATCCGCGAGGATGGGGTCATGACCGCCCAGATTCTCGATGGCAAGGCCACCGCAGCCGCGATCAAGTCCGATCTGACCGCCCGCGTGGCGGCGCTGAAGGAGAAGGGCATCACGCCCGGCCTCGGCACGATCCTCGTCGGGTCCGACCCCGGCAGCCAGAAGTACGTCGCCGGCAAGCACCGCGACTGCGCCCAGGTCGGCATCGCCTCCATCCAGCGCGAGTTGCCGGAGACGGCGACGCAGGAGGAGATCGAGGCGGCGGTGCGGGAGTTGAACGAGGACCCCGCCTGCACGGGCTACATCGTCCAGCTGCCCCTGCCCAAGGGCATCGACGAGAACCGCATCCTGGAGCTGATGGACCCGGACAAGGACGCCGACGGCCTCCACCCGATGAACCTCGGCCGCCTGGTTCTCAACGAGCCGGCCCCGCTGCCCTGCACCCCCAACGGCGTCCTCACCCTGCTGCGTCAGTACGGCGTGGAGATCAAGGGCGCCGAGGTCGTGGTCGTCGGCCGCGGTGTCACCATCGGCCGCCCGATGCCGCTGCTGCTGACCCGCCGCAGCGAGAACGCGACCGTGACCCAGTGCCACACCGGCACCCGCGACCTGTCCTCGCACCTCAAGCGCGCGGACATCATCGTCGCCGCCGCCGGCTCCGCCCATCTGATCCGCCCCGAGGACGTGAAGCCGGGCGCCGCCGTTCTCGACGTCGGTGTCTCGCGCAGCGCCGAGGGCAAGATCGTGGGCGATGTCCACCCCGGCGTCGCCGAGGTCGCCGGCTGGATCTCCCCGAACCCCGGCGGTGTCGGCCCGATGACCCGGGCCCAGCTGCTCGTCAACGTGGTCGAGGCGGCGGAGCGCAGTGCAGGCTGACACGACTCCCCCAGAAGGGGAAGGTGCGGAGATCGAGGTGCGGGACGCGATCAGCGCCCCCGACGCCGAGGGCAGGCCGCGTCGCACCACCCGCCGTTTCCCGCTGTTCACCAGGGACACCGCACGCCCCGAGGGCGGCGGCCGGGCCGCGCCGAGCGACGCCCCCGCGCCCGCACGGCAGTGGCCGATCCTCCTCGTGCTCGGCGCGGTCGCGGTCGGCCTGCTGATGACCGCGCTCGACGTCTTCCGCTACGGCACGCTGCTGATCGGCGCCGCGCTGGTGGCCGGAGCCGTGCTGCGCTGGCTGGTGCGGGACGTCGGCATGCTCGCGGTGCGCTCCCGCTTCACGGACATCGTCACCTACGGGCTGCTGGGCGCGGTGATCGTCCTGCTGTCGATGATGGCCCAGCCGGACCCCTGGCTGGAGATCCCGTTCCTGAAGGACACCCTGCACTTCACGGTCGACAGCTAGGTGTACCCCGCGTGCGACGACGGCGGCCCGTCCTCTCCCCCGAGTAAGGACGGGCCGCTGTCTGTGTCCACCTTCTTGTACGGCGAACGTCCCGTTCAACGGCTGTCAGTGCGCTGTGTCACGGAAGTGACCGTTCCGCTACGGTGTCCGGTCCCTGCCACAAGGGGAACCGATCGCCTCTCTGACGTCGTCCGACACCGTGGAGGTGAGCTGGATGGGTGCCTGGCAGTCGCTGCCGGATGATCTGCCGCCGGAGGTGCGGCACTTCGTGGAGCAGCTGCGGCGGCTCAAGGACCGTACGGGCCTCAGCCTGGCCTCACTGGGGGCGAAGACCGCGTACAGCAAGTCCTCCTGGCATCGCTATCTCAACGCCACGCAGCCGCCGCCGCGGCAGGCGGTGACCGCCCTGTGCCGGATCGTCGGTCTCGCCGACGCGGACGTCGAGCGCGTCAAGGTCCGCTGGGAACTCGCCGTGCAGGCCTGGCCCCGTACGGCGACCGTCCCGGCCCGGCCGCAGGGGGCGGAGCGGGCGGATGAGTACGAGGACGACCCCACGCTGCCGTGGTGGGACGCGCCACCGGAGGAGAAGGCGGAGAAACGGGACGGCAGCCGTCTGCTCCTGTATGCGGGACTGCTGTTGCTCCTGCTGCTCGTCGTCGCGATCGGCGGCATCGTGGCTTTTGGGTGAGTTTCATACCGAAGTGGCAAGTGTGGCGAAGTGTGTGCGTTCTGTGTGTCGATGTATTGACAAGTTCGCGGATGTGCGACGAAGCCGTTCAACGTCCGAGTTAGCGTGGCCAATCGGGACGGTCCGGGACGTCCCGCCGCTGGAAGACTGGACCGCGGCGTGGTGGGCGTGCAACGGTGCATGCCCACAGCCCCGATGCACCCGTGCGCCCCCACCCCGGGAACTGAGATCCTTAGCGGGCGCATCCCTGTGGGTAGCCAGACGGGGACTCGGCAGAGGGCACCACGCGCGGGGGAAACGCAGCAACAGCCAGCACGATCCGGGGGGAAGAGGGGGGAAGCAATGCCTCGTTGGAGGGCCTTGCCCGATGAATTGGATCCGCAGGTCAGGGAGTTCGCCAGCCAGTTGCGGCGGCTCGTGGACCGCAGCGGACTGAGCGTCGCGGCGCTGGCCGACCGCACGGGCTACAGCAAGACGTCCTGGGAGCGTTATCTCAACGGCCGGCTGCTCGCGCCCAAGGGCGCGATCGTGGCGCTGGCCGAGGTCACCGGCACCAATCCCATTCATCTGACCACGATGTGGGAGCTCGCCGAGCGCGCCTGGAGCCGCTCCGAGATGCGCCACGACATGACCATGGAGGCCATCCGTATCTCCCAGGCGCGTGCCGCGCTCGGCGAGTTCGGAGCGCCCCCGGCGAACGCCAAGGGCAGCAAGACCGCCCGCAAGAGCACCAGCGCCACGGCGACCCCGGGGGTGGCCGGGCCCGCGGGCGTGGCCCCGACGGTGCCGCCGCAGCCGACGTCGCCCGAGGTCAGGGACTCGACGCCGGACGTCCGGGAAGGCCCGAACTCCTGGGGGCTGGCCGGATACAACGGACCCTCGCCGTCGGGCGGACGCGCCCCGGAGAGCCCGGCCCGCCCGGTGTCTACGCCGTCCCCGTCCCCGAGTCCGTCGTACGGCGAACCCCCGCAGGGTCCCCGCCGTGCCGCGCCCGCCGGGGGCGGAGGCAAACGGCGGCTGACGATGTTCCTCGCGGGCGTCGTCGGGGTGCTCGTGGTGATAGGCGCCGCGTACTTCCTCACGAACGGCGACGACAAGAAGAAGAACGAGGGCTCGGGCGCCTCGCCCTCCCCGAGCGCCACCGCCTCCGTCGACCTCCCGCCCGGCGTCGAGTGCAGCGGTGACTCCTGCACCGGCAAGGACGCGGAGAGCATGGGGTGCAGCGGGGACCTGGTGACCACCGCCCAGACCGCCACCGTCGGCACGACGGTCGTGGAGGTCCGTTACAGCAAGACCTGCGGTGCCGCGTGGGGCCGTATCACGCAGGCCGCGCAGGGCGACAAGGTCGCGGTGACCGTCGGCAAGACCGCGCAGACCGGCTCGATCAGCACGGCCGGGGACACCATCGCGTACACGCCGATGGTCGCGGTGAAGGACGCCGGCGACGCCACCGCCTGCGTGACGCTGGCGGCGGGGGAGAAGGGGTGCACCCAGTAGGCGCCGGGTAGCCGGCGAGGCTGAGAACAATTTCGGGGCCGCAGGCATGGCCGGACGAATCGTGGGCACGCGAACGGTACCCCCACGGGAGTCCGGCCACGTCGGTACCCCCATACGGCGGCCGCCTTCGTCCCCCCTCTCCCGGACGGGCGGCCGCCTCTTTCTGTCTCGGGGGCCGTTCTGTGGGGTGGGCCACAGGGACCCGGCGGTCCGGGATCCCGGATGCGCGATAGCCTGACCGGTGGATCTCTTGATACCAAGAGATCGATCATTTGTACGTCCCATCCGGGCCCGGGGCAGTGCCGCCCCACCGCCAGCTGTCATACGGAGAACGCCATGACCCGCACTCCCGTGAACGTCACCGTCACCGGCGCGGCCGGCCAGATCGGTTACGCCCTGCTCTTCCGCATCGCCTCCGGCCAGCTGCTCGGCGCGGACGTGCCGGTCAAGCTGCGCCTCCTGGAGATCACCCCGGCGCTCAAGGCCGCCGAGGGCACCGCCATGGAGCTGGACGACTGCGCGTTCCCGCTGCTCCAGGGCATCGACATCACGGACGACCCGAACGTCGCCTTCGACGGCGCGAACGTAGCCCTCCTCGTAGGCGCCCGCCCGCGCACCAAGGGCATGGAGCGCGGTGACCTGCTCTCCGCCAACGGCGGCATCTTCAAGCCGCAGGGCAAGGCCATCAACGACAACGCGGCGGACGACATCAAGGTCCTCGTCGTCGGCAACCCGGCCAACACCAACGCCCTGATCGCCCAGGCCGCCGCCCCGGACGTGCCGGCCGAGCGCTTCACCGCGATGACCCGCCTCGACCACAACCGCGCGCTGACCCAGCTCGCGAAGAAGACGGGCACCACGGTCGCCGACATCAAGCGCCTGACCATCTGGGGCAACCACTCCGCCACCCAGTACCCCGACATCTTCCACGCGGAGATCGCCGGCAAGAACGCCGCCGAGGTCGTCAACGACGAGGCCTGGCTGGCCGACACCTTCATCCCGACCGTCGCCAAGCGCGGCGCCGCGATCATCGAGGCCCGTGGCGCGTCCTCCGCCGCGTCGGCCGCCAACGCCGCCATCGACCACGTGCACACCTGGGTCAACGGCACCGCGGACGGCGACTGGACCTCCATGGGCATCCCGTCGGACGGCTCCTACGGCGTCCCGGAGGGCCTGATCTCCTCCTTCCCGGTCACCACCAAGGACGGCAAGTACGAGATCGTCCAGGGCCTGGACATCAACGAGTTCTCCCGCGCCCGGATCGACGCCTCCGTCGCCGAGCTCGCGGAGGAGCGCGAGGCGGTCCGCGCCCTCGGCCTCATCTGAGCCGAACGTTCCGCAGAGGTCACGCGGCTTCTGTCACGAGCTTGCACGGGCCCTGTTCCGGTTTCTTCCGGAGCGGGGCCCGCGCCCGTTTTCACCGCTACCGTCAAGAACGTTACCCGCCAAGGTGATTCGGGGGGTTCGCGATGAGCGGATGGAACGGCTACAGCTCAGGCTCCGACGAGCACGAGCCGAGCGAGGACAGAGGTCAGGCGGCCTGGGGCGCGCAGGGGCAGGGCTCCCCGCCGCCGTGGGCGTCGGCGGAGACGCAGACGTCCCACGCATCGCCGCCCTGGGCCTCGGCAGAGACGCGGTCGGCGATGACCCCGCCGCCGTGGGCCGTGCCCCCGCCGCAGACCGGCGGAACGCCGTATCCGCCGCCGCCCCCGACGTATGTGCCGCCTCCTGTGTCCGGCCCCCGCCGGCTGCTGGTGATCCTCACCGCGATGGCCGTGCTGGGTGCGGGCATCGGCGCGGGTGTCTGGTTCCTGACCCGTGACGGCTCGACGAGCCCCGGAGCCACCCCGGGAACGAGCGTCGCCGTCACGACCTCGCCCCCTTCGGCCACACCCGAGGAGATCACCACCCCTCGGTCCACGCCTCCGGTCTCGCCCCTGGAGTCCCCACCGCCGACGCCCGCTCCCGGCTACCGCAGCGTCGAGGACCCCGTCGGCTACACACTCTTCGTCCCGGAGGACTGGATCCGCAGACAGAAGGAGGGCGAGAAGGCCCCGGTGGTCTACTACGACGCCCCCGCCGACGGCCGCCAGCTCCAGATCTTCCGGCTCTCGGAGGACAGCCCCGCCGACTCCCTGCGCCTGGCCGAGAACGACCCCGGCTACGGCTTCGCCCGCCAGCGCGGCTACCAGGCCCTCGAACGCGACGAGGGCGAGACCTGGTCCGAGCTGACCTACCGCTACGACGACGAGGACAAGGGCGCGAGGCAGGTCGTCGACCACCGCTTCGAGGCGGCCGACGGAGAGTTCTACGCGATCCGGGCGAGCGGCCCCGAGACCACGTCCGCGGCACAGATCCGCGAACCGCTGACGGCGGCCCTGGGCTCGTTCTGCCCGACGACGGGCGCGTGCCTGTGAGCGGGTCAGGGGATGGCGGGTAGGCGTTTCTCGAACCAGTGGCTGGCGTAGACGTGGTCGACGTACGCCGGGATCTCCGTGTATCCGCACGCTCGGTACATCGCCTGCGCCTCGGTGAGCGTGGCGTGGGTGTCGAGGCGTACGACGGTCAACTCCCGTACCGACGCAGCCTGTTCGAGTGCCGCGAGGATACGTCGGGCGAGTCCGAGCCGGCGGGCCTCCGGGTGCACCCAGACATGGCGGACCTCCCCGACGCCGGGCTCCAGGCGGCGCAGGGCCCCGCAGCCGACCGGCCGGCCCTCCTCGTAGGCGACGAAGAACGCCCCGCTGTCCCCGGAGACCTGCTCCGGTCGTACGAGGTCGGACTTGTCGAAGCCCTCCGGGAAGCGTGCGTCGATGTCGGCGGCGTAGGCGTCGAGACAGGCGCGGGCGTCCGGGGCGTGGCCGTCGACGAGGTCGACCGTGATGGCGGCGAGGCGCAGCAGGCGGCGGGTGGTGGCCAGGGCGTCGGTCAGGTCGGTGCGCTGGCCGGCGGTGAGGCCGGACAGCAGGCCCGCCGCGAGGGCGTCGGCCCGGCGGTTCTGCTCCTTGACCTCGGTGCGGCCGGCCGGGGTCGGCTCGATCCTGCGCAGCCGGTTGTCCTCGGGGTGCACGCTGATCCGGACCATGCCCTGGGCCTCCAGGGTCTTCGCCATCCGGCTCAGATACCCGGCGTCCAGCCCGAGACGGCTCCTGAGTTCGCGCAGGGACGCTCCCTCGCCGATCTCGAACAGCAGCCGTGCCGCGCCGAGCGGGCGGTCCTGGCCGAGGTAGTGGTCGTCGAGGGCTCCGATGCGGCGCGTGAAGTAGCGGTTGAACCGGCGGAGGGCCGCCACGTCGGCCGTCGACACCGGCTCGGTGGGTCCTGGGTTCATAGTCTTTGACTTTAGTCAAAGGTTTCCGTCGGGTCCATGGGTTCTCAAATGTTCTGCAGCTCCTCCTGCAGCTTGCCCACGTCCACCGACTCGTCCGCCGAGGGTGTCGCGGTCGGCACCGGCTTGTCGTACTCCGTGAAGGTCAGCGTCGTATGGGTGCCGTCGCCCCGCTGGACCGCCCTGACCAGCTGGTGCGGGGAGTCCGAAGTGACGTAGAGGACCGCCTTCTTGCCGTCCTCCGTGCCCGTCAGCGGGATCACCTTCGTGCCGTCGACGGTGGTCTCCTCACCCTTCGTCAACGCGGTCTCCTCGGAACCGTCGTCGCCCTCGACGTCCTGCTGGAAGGAGGCCAGATCGCAGGTGTCGGCCAAGCCCTTGAGCATGGCGTCGTTCGTGGAGCCGTGGATGTAGCGGTTCTTGAAGAGCTCGGCCACCGCCTCGCCCTGGCTGCCGGGCACCTGGGCCTTCCAGAAGGTCCGGTCCGGTTTCATCCACACCTCGTCGCCCTGTTTGACGATCTCGACGCTGCCGCCGCCCGAGCCCATCCGCATCGACCCCACGCAGTTGCCGTCCTGGTCGAGGGTGAGATCCATCGACGTCGGCTGCGTCTTGCTGGTCGTCGCGCTCGCGCCGCGGTCCGTCAGTCTCAGATGGACGGACTCGGCGTCGAGGAGATTGTCCTTCGCCTGGTCGGCCAGTTGCCGGGCGGTCAGATCGTCGCCGTCGTCCGCGGCGATCAGGACCGGTGAGAGCAGCAGCAGCGCCGCCGTCGCGCAGATCAACGCTTTCCCTGCCATGCGTCACCTCCGTGGACCACTACTCAGCGTACGATTCACCCCTATTTGTCCGCATGTTCAGTGACGCGGCGCACTTTCAGGCATTGATTGCGCATGCAATGCCGGGGCGAGGGCAGGCGGTGACGGTCCCCGTGAGTGACACCCGTGTGACTCAGGGGAACTGAACAGGAACGGAAGGCAACAGCGATCATGGCCGGACACCACGCGCGACAGGCGCGGCAGACGATCCATGCGGGCGGCGAGTGGCGCGAAGCCGCCTCCGGGGCGACCCGCGACATCCTCGACCCCGCGGACGCGCAGCCGTTCACCGTCGTCGCCGAGGGTGACGAGAAGGACACCGACGTGGCGGTCGCCGCCGCACGGCAGGCCTTCGACCACGGCGACTGGCCGCGCACCCCCGTCTCCGAGCGCGCCGCGCTGCTGTACCGCGTCGCCGATCTGCTGGTTCGCGATCGCGAGCGGCTCGGTCTGCTGGAGAGCCGGGACGCGGGCAAGACCCTCGAAGAGGGCCGCGTCGACATCGACTGTGTCGCCGACGCCTTCCGCTACTTCGCCGGCCTCGTCGCCGCCGAGTCCTCCGGCCGGGTCGTCGACGCGGGCTCGCCCGACATCCACAGTGTCGTCGTGCACGAGCCCATCGGCGTCTGCGCGCTGATCACCCCCTGGAACTACCCCCTGCTCCAGGCCAGTTGGAAGATCGCCCCCGCGCTCGCGGCCGGCAACACCTTCGTCGTCAAGCCGAGCGAGATCACCCCGCTGACGACGATCGCGCTGATCGAACTGCTCGTCGAGGCGGGTCTCCCGGCCGGCGCCGCCAACATCGTCACCGGACCCGGCCACTCGGTCGGCGCCCGGCTCGCCGAGCACCCCGACGTCGACCTCGTCTCCTTCACCGGCGGCCTGGCCAGCGGCACCAAGGTGGCACAGGCCGCGGCCCCGTCGGTCAAGAAGGTCGCCCTCGAACTCGGCGGCAAGAACCCCAACGTGGTCTTCGCCGACGCCTGCGCCACGGAGGAGGGCTTCGACACCGCCGTCGACCAGGCCCTGAACGCCGCGTTCATCCACAGCGGGCAGGTCTGCTCGGCGGGCGGACGGCTGATCATCGAGGAGTCCGTCCGGGAGCGCTTCGTCGCCGAACTCGCCCTGCGGGCCGGGCGGATCAGGCTCGGGCGCGGCACGGACGACGGTGTCGAGTGCGGGCCGCTCGTCTCCGAGCAGCAGCGCGCCAAGGTCGACGGATACGTGGCCTCGGCGCTGGCCGAGGGCGCGGTGCTGCGGACCGGCGGAAAGCGGCCGGAGGGCCTGGGCGACGGCTACTTCTACGAGCCGACCGTCCTGGACGCCTGCCACCGCGAGATGAAGGTCGTACGCGAAGAGGTCTTCGGTCCGGTCCTCACCGTCGAGACCTTCCGCACGGAGGACGAGGCGGTCGCGCTCGCCAACGACACCGAGTACGGCCTCGCCGGCGCCGTCTGGACCACCGACGCCGGACGCGCCCGCAGGGTCGCGGGCCGTCTGCGCCACGGCACCGTCTGGATCAACGACTTCCACCCCTACCTCCCCCAGGCGGAGTGGGGCGGCTTCGGCAAGAGCGGCACGGGCCGCGAGCTGGGACCGGCCGGTCTCGCCGAGTACCGCGAGACCAAGCACATCTACCAGAACCTCGCGCCGAGGCCCGTCCGCTGGTTCGCCGGCTGAAGCAACCGCTCACCGCACGTCTTGGAGTAACCCCCCATGCACCAACACGAATACGACTACGTGATCGTCGGCGGTGGTACCGCCGGCTCCGTCGTAGCCTCCCGCCTCACCGAGAACCCCGACGTCACCGTCGCCGTCATCGAGGGCGGCCCCAGCGACGTGGGCCGCGACGACGTCCTCACCCTGCGCCGCTGGATGGGTCTGCTCGGCGGCGACCTGGACTACGACTACCCGACGGTGGAACAGCCCCGCGGCAACTCCCACATCCGGCACAGCCGGGCCCGGGTCCTCGGCGGCTGCTCCTCCCACAACACGCTGATCGCCTTCAAGCCGCTGCCGTCCGACTTCGACGAGTGGGAGGCGAACGGCGCCAAGGGCTGGGGCGCGGTGCCCATGGAGGCGTACTACGCGCGCCTCCTCAACAACATCGTCCCGGTCGACGAGAAGGACCGGAACGCCATCGCCCGCGACTTCGTCGACGCGGCCCAGGCGGCCACCGGTGTCCCGCGCGTCGAGGGCTTCAACCGCAAGCCCTTCGACGACGGCGTCGGCTTCTTCGACCTCGCCTACCACCCCGAGAACAACAAGCGGTCCTCGGCGTCCGTGGCGTATCTGCACCCCGTGATGGACGAGCGCCCCAACCTCACGATCCTGCTGGAGACCTGGGCGTACAAGCTGGACCTGGACGGCACGCGCGCACAGGGCGTGCACGTGCGGACCGCGGACGGCGAGGAGTCCGTCGTACGGGCCCGTCGCGAGGTCGTGCTGTGCGCGGGCGCCGTCGACTCGCCGCGCCTGCTGCTGCACTCCGGCATCGGCCCCCGCGAGGACCTCGAAGCGCTCGGCATCCCCGTCGTCCAGGACCTGCCCGGCGTCGGCGAGAACCTCCTCGACCATCCCGAGTCGGTGATCGTCTGGGAGACCCACGGACCCATCCCGGAGAACTCCGCGATGGACTCCGACGCGGGCCTGTTCGTCCGCCGCGACCCCGACCACCCGGGCCCGGACCTGATGTTCCACTTCTACCAGGTCCCCTTCACGGACAACCCGGAGCGGCTGGGCTACGAACGGCCCTCGTACGGCGTCTCGATGACCCCGAACATCCCCAAGCCCAAGAGCCGCGGACGCCTGTACCTGACCAGCGCCGACCCGTCCGAGAAGCCCGCCCTCGACTTCCGCTACTTCACCGACGAGGACGACTACGACGGCCGCACGCTGGTCGACGGCATCCGCATCGCCCGTGAGATCGCCCGGACCGAGCCGCTGGCGAGCTGGCTCAAGCGCGAGGTGTGCCCGGGCCCGTCCGTCACCGGTGACGAGGAGCTCAGCGAGTACGCCCGAAAGGTCGCCCACACCGTGTACCACCCGGCGGGAACCTGCCGTATGGGCGCCGCCGACGACGAACTCGCCGTAGTGGACCCGGAGTTGAGGATCCGCGGCCTGGACGGCATCCGTATCGCGGATGCCTCGGTCTTCCCGACGATGACCGCCGTGAACCCGATGATCGGAGTGCTGATGGTCGGTGAGAGGGCCGTGGACCTGATCGGAAGTGGTGCGTGATGAGTACGGATACGAGTACGACCGAGACTTCGAGCACGACGGTCGAGAACCCCGTGTTCTCCGTCGACGGCCTGTGGAAGGTCTTCGGCCCGAAGGCGGACCGGATCCCCGCGGACCCGGAACTCACCGGGCTGACCCCCGCCGAACTCCGCGCCCGCACCGGCTGCACGGCCGCCGTCCAGGACGTCTCCTTCGACGTCCGCAAGGGCGAGGTCTTCGTGGTGATGGGGCTGTCGGGTTCCGGCAAGTCCACGCTGGTCCGCTGTCTGACCCGCCTCATCGAACCGACGGCCGGCACGATCGCCATCGACGGCGAGGACGTCCGCGCCATGGACAAGTCCCGCCTGCGCGAACTGCGCCGCCACCGCGCCGCGATGGTCTTCCAGCACTTCGGCCTGCTCCCGCACCGCACGGTCCTCGACAACGTGGCGTACGGCCTGGAGATCCAGGGCGTCGGCAAGGCGGAGCGCCGGGCGCGGGCGGCGGACGTCGTGGCCAAGGTCGGCCTGGAGGGAATGGAACAGCGCAGGCCGAGCCAGCTCTCGGGCGGCCAGCAGCAACGCGTCGGGCTGGCCCGCGCTCTCGCCGTCGACCCCCAGGTCCTGCTGTTCGACGAGCCGTTCAGCGCCCTGGACCCCCTGATCCGCCGGGACATGCAGGAGGAGGTCGTCCGCCTCCACCGCGAGGAGGGCCGCACGATGGTCTTCATCACGCACGACCTGAACGAGGCGCTCAAACTGGGCGACCGCATCGCGCTGATGCGCGACGGCCGCGTCGTCCAGCTCGGCACCCCGGAGGAGATCGTGGGTTCGCCGGCCGACGACTACGTCCGCGAGTTCGTCCGGGACGTGCCGCGCGAGCAGGTGATGACCGTCCGTACGGCGATGAGGGCCGCATCGGCCGCGGAGCAGGGCAACGGCCCGGCCGTCGCGCCGGACGCCACCGTCTCGGAGGCCATCGAGGCGGTCGCACGGGCGGGGGCTCCGGCCCGGGTGGTCGACGAGGGCCGCTGTGTCGGGGTGGTGGACTCGGACGCGCTGCTCGGGGTGGTGGCCGGGACCGCCAAGGAGGCGGTCTGATGGCTACGGTCTCCGCTCCCCTCCCTCGTACGCTTCCCGCCGTCTTCCGGCACCGCGCCGTGCACAAGCTCGTGCTGCTCGCCGCGGTCGCCGCGATCCTCGTCCCGCTGGCGAACGCCCGCTGGGCGAGCGGCACATGGCCCGACGCCCTCACCGTCGACCTCTCCGACCCGCTGACCAGGGCCAGCGACTGGATCGTCGACAACCGGGACAGCCACCCCCTGTTCCTCTACTTCTTCGGCCACGTCAGCAACGCGGTCGTCCTCGGCGTACGGGCCGTGTACCTGGTGCTGCTGGCAGCGGGCTGGGCCGGCGTCACAGCGATCGGCGCCCTCGTCGCCTGGCGTGTCGCCGGCATCAGGCTCGCCCTCGGCACCGCCGCCGCGTTCCTCGCCTGCGGTCTGCTCGGCATGTGGGTGCCGACGATGCAGACCCTCGCCCTGATGGTCGTGGCCGTCCTCGCCTCGGTCGTCGTGGGCGCGTTCCTCGGACTCGCCGCCGGCCTCTCCGACCGCATGGACCGCGCCCTGCGCCCGGTCCTGGACACCATGCAGGTGCTCCCGGCGTACGCCTACCTCCTCCCCGTCGTCATGGTCTTCGGCATGGGCGTCCCCGCGGCCGTCCTCGCCACCGTCGTCTACGCCGCCCCGCCCATGGCCCGCCTCACCGCCCTCGGCCTGCGCGGCGCCGACAAGGAGGTCCTGGAAGCGGTCGACTCGCTCGGCGCCACCGCACGGCAGCGCCTGCTGACCGCCCGGATCCCGCTGGCCCGCAGGGAACTCCTCCTCGGCCTCAACCAGACGATCATGATGGCCCTGTCGATGGCGGTCATCGCCTCGGTCATCGGCGCCGGCGGCCTCGGTGACCGCGTCTACCAGGCGCTCGCCTCGGTCGACGTCGGTGCGGCGCTGGCGGCGGGCATCCCGATCGTGCTCCTCGCCGTCGTACTGGACCGGGTGACGGCGGCCGCCGGAGACGGCACCGAGAGCTCCGGCCGCAGGGGCTGGGTGTACGCCTTCGTCGCCGCCCTCGCCGTGGCCGTGGCCGGACGTCTCATGGGCCGCCTCGACTGGCCCGACGCCTGGGTCGTCCAGGTCGCCCAGCCCGTCAACCGCGCCGTCGACTGGATGACCGCCCACCTCTACTCCGGTGTCCCCGTCGTCGGTGGCACCGCCGACTGGGCCGCCCACTTCACCACCTGGGTCCTGAACCCGCTCCGGGACGGTCTGCAGTGGCTGCCCTGGTGGTCGGTGCTGCTCGTGGTCGCCACCCTGGCCTGGCTGATCGGCACCTGGCGCACCGCGCTCACCGCGGTCCTCGCCATGGCCGCGATCGGCGTGCTGGGAGTGTGGGAGCCGTCCCTGGACACCCTCTCCCAGGTCCTCGCCGCCGTCGCCGTCACGCTCGTCATCGGCTTCGCGACCGGCATCGCGGCCGCCCGCAGCGACCGTGTCGAACGGCTGCTCCGGCCCGTCCTGGACGTCTTCCAGACGATGCCGCAGTTCGTGTACCTGATCCCGGTGGTGGCCCTCTTCGGTGTGGGCCGCGCACCCGCGGTCGCCGCGGCCGTCGTCTACGCGCTGCCCGCCGTCGTCCGCATCACCACGCAGGGGCTGCGGCAGGTCGACCCGGCCGCGCTGGAGTCCTCCAGCTCGCTCGGCGCGACCGCCTGGCAGCAACTCCGCCAGGTCCAACTCCCTCTCGCCCGCCCGGCGTTGCTGCTCGCCGTCAACCAGGGCGTGGTCCTGGTCCTCGCCGTCGTCATCATCGGCGGCCTGGTCGGTGGCGGAGCGCTCGGCTACGACGCCGTCTTCGGCCTCGCCCAGGGCGATCTGGCGACCGGGCTGGTGGCCGGCGCGGCCATCGTCTGCCTCGGCCTGATGCTCGACCGGGTGACCCAGCCGACGGAACGCCGCACGAAGAAGGGAGTGTGACATGCGCGTACGTACGACTGCCGTAGTGGCCGGTGCCGCTTCCCTGCTGTTGCTGACCGGCTGCGGTGCCGCCGACATGACCCAGCAGGCCTCGCCCTTCGCCAACGCGCAGGGCGCCAGGACCGTGACCCTGTCCGTGCAGTCCTGGGTGGGCGCGCAGGCCAACGTGGCCGTCGCGCAGTACCTGTTGGAGCACGAGCTCGGCTACCGCGTCGACACCGTGCAGGTCGACGAGGTCCCCGCCTGGGACGCGCTCAGCCAGGGCCGGGTCGACGCGATCATGGAGGACTGGGGCCACCCCGAGCAGGAACAGCGCTACGTCCAGGACAAGAAGACGATCGTCAAGGGCGGTGGCCTCGGGGTCACCGGGCACATCGGCTGGTACGTCCCGACGTACTTCGCCAAGGAGCACCCGGACGTCACCGACTGGAAGAACCTGAACAAGTACGCCGCGCAGATGCGCACCGCGGAGAGCGGCGGCAAGGGCCAGCTGATGGACGGCTCGCCCTCCTACGTCACCAACGACAAGGCGCTGGTGAACAACCTGAAGCTGGACTACCAGGTCGTGTTCGCCGGTTCCGAGGCCGCGCAGATCACCCAGATCAAGCAGTTCGCCAAGGAGAAGAAGCCCTTCCTCACCTACTGGTACTCACCACAGTGGCTCTTCAAGAAGGTCCCCATGACCGAGGTGAAGCTCCCCGCCTACAAGGAGGGCTGCGACGCCGACCCGGAGCAGGTCGCCTGCGCCTACCCGCACACCCCGCTCCAGAAGTACCTCAACTCCGACTTCGCCCGGAGCGGCGGCAAGGCGGCGGCCTTCCTGAAGAAGTTCAAGTGGACGACCGAGGACCAGAACGAGGTCTCCCTGATGATCGCCGAGCAGAAGCTGACCCCCGAGGACGCGGCGAAGAAGTGGGTGGCCGGCCATGCGTCCACCTGGCAGGAATGGATCGCGTAGGAAGATCCACCGGGAATGGTGGTGAACCGCCCCCTCGAAGATCACGCATCTCACCCTGGCGGCGCTCACCACCCCTCTCCCTCGTCGGACTGGCCGCGCCGTCAGCGGATGCCGCCACCGAGCGGAGCTCGCAGCGGCAAGCTGACGGCGCGGCGCATCACGCCAAGGTCTACAAGGACGGCACGATCCCCGGCCACGACACCTCGTGTCGCTCACCTTCTGGCCGCGGGCGCGTCGGGCGCGTCGGGGCGTGCCCCTACCCGGTCACCTCATCTCCGCGGCCAGCTCCGCGAGGATCTCGGACGAGCGCCGCTGCAGGCCCGGCCCGAACGTGACCCGGGTGGCGCCCCGCTCGCCGAGTTCGGCGGGGGAGAGGCCGCTGCCGACCAGCGCGATCACGTTGATCGGCCCGTGGATCCCGGCCCGCAGCAACGGCAGCACCTTCACCGGGGCGCCGATCGGATACACACAGTCGGCACCCGCCGCGGTGTACAACGCCGCCCGCTCGATGGTCGGTTCGGGATCCTCGACCCCCCGCACGAACGTATCGATCCGGGCGTTGACGAACAGCGCGTCCCCGGCCGCGTACCGCACCTCGGCGAGCCACTCGGCGTGCTGGTGCGGGTCCTTGAGGACACCCCCGTTGGAGTCCTCAAGGTTGCAGCCCACGGCACCCGCCTCCAGCAGCCGCTCCACCAGCTCCTTCGGAGCCATCCCGTAACCGCCCTCGACATCCGCGGACACCGGAACGTCCACGGCCCGGGCGATCCGCGCGACCGCCGCGAACATCTCGTCGGCCGGCGTCGCCCCGTCCTCGTATCCGAGGGCGGCGGCGACACCCGCGCTGGGCGTCGCGAGCGCCGGATGGCCGGCTTGGGCGAAGACGCGGGCGCTGGCCGCGTCCCAGGGGCCCGGCAGGACGAGCGGATCGTCCTGTGCCGGGCGGCGGTGCAGCCTGCGGAAGATCTCGACCTTGCTCATGGTGTGTAGCCTCCCGGCGGGATACGGCGGCCCACCATCACCCGGTTCCAGTTGTTGATGGCGACGATCAGGCCCATGAGATGGGCGAGCCCCCTGTCGTCGAAGTGCTTGGCGGCCCGCTCGTACACCTCGTCCGGCACGAACCCGTCCACGAGGACGGTCACCGTCTCCGTCAGTGCCAGGGCGGCCCGCTCCCGCTCGTCGTAGACGTCGCCGGCCTCCTCCCACGCCGCCAGCAGGTCCAACTTGCGCTCGCTCACCCCGTGTTCACGAGCGATCCGCAGATGCATGTCGAGACAGAACGCGCAGTGGTTGAGCTGCGAGGCCCGGATCACCACCAGCTCGGCCAGCGCGGGGTCCCCGAGCCCCTTCTTCGCGGCGGCGCTGAGCGCGGACATGGCCTGCCCGACGCCCGGGTCCAACAGCCGCGTACGCCCCGTCACTTGTTCCCCGACTGGTAGTGCCCCGGAACCAGCCGACAGGTCACCCCGAAACGGTTCCAGGCGTTGATGACGGCGATCGCCGCGATCAACTGCGCCAGCTCGGCCTCCGTGAAGTGCTTGGCGGCCCGCTCGTACACCTCGTCCGGCACGAACCCGTCCGTGAGAACGGTCACCGCCTCCGTCAGCGCCAGCGCGGCGAGCTCCTGCTCGGTGTAGAAGTGCTCCGACTCCTCCCACGCGCTCAGCTGGACGATCCGCTCGACGCTCTCGCCCGCCGCGAACGCCTCCTTGCTGTGCATGTCGACGCAGAGCGCGCAGTGGTTGATCTGGGAGGCGCGGACCTTCACCAGCTCCAGCAGCTTCGAATCCAGGCCCTTCCGCGCGGCGGCATCGAGGCGGACCATCGCCTTGAAGACCTCGGGAGCCTGCTCGGCCCAGTTCAGTCGGGGTGTGTGTTCAGGGGCGTATTCCACGGTCGTAGGACTGTCGTCGATGTGCGTCGTCATAGTGTCGACACTATGCGTGAGGCTGCCCACGGGTATGGTCCATTTCCATGCCGAAAACCTGGGCCACTCTGGGCGTCGACCTTCACCTGGAACCCACCGGTCCCGGCCTGCGCCGCGGCCTGACCGACGCCCTGCGCGAGGCCGTCCGCACCGGCCGTCTCGCCCCGGGCACCCGGCTGCCCTCCTCCCGCTCCCTCGCCGCCGACCTCGGCATCGCCCGCAACACGGTCGCCGACGCCTACACCGACCTGGTCGCCGAAGGCTGGCTCACCTCGAAACAGGGCTCCGGTACCCGAGTGGCGGACCGCGCGGTGATCCCGCCGTCGGGCACGGGACCCGGCCGCCGCACATCACAGCGCCCCGCCCACGACTTCCGCCCCGGCACCCCCGACCTCACCGCCTTCCCACGCAACGAGTGGCTCAAGGCCACCCGCCGCGCCCTCCTCGCGGCCCCCCACCACACCCTCGGCTACGGCGACCCGCGCGGCAGCGTCGAACTGCGCACCGCCCTCGCCGCCTACCTCGCCCGCGTGCGAGGCGTACGCACGGACCCCGACCGCATCCTCATCACCGCGGGCTGCGCCCACGGCCTCCGCATCCTCGGCACGGTCCTGCGGGCACGCGGCGTCCGCTCGGTCGCCGTGGAGTCCTACGGCCTGGACGTGCACTGGAACCAGCTGACAGCGGCGGACCTGCGCGCCGAGGCACTCCCCTACGACGAACTGGGCACGAACCCGGGCACGTTGGCCGGGACCGGGGCTGTCCTCCTCACCCCCGCCCACCAGTTCCCGATGGGCGTACCCCTGCACCGGGACCGGCGGACCGCCGTCGTCGACTGGGCGCGGCGCACCGGAGGCATGGTCCTGGAGGACGACTACGACGGGGAGTTCCGCTACGACCGCCAGCCGGTCGGCGCACTCCAGGGACTGGACCCGGACCACGTCGTCTACCTCGGCACGGCCAGCAAGTCACTGGCCCCCGGCCTCCGACTGGCCTGGATGGTCCTCCCCCAGGGCTGGGTGGAGTCGGCCGCGGAGGCGAAGGGCAAGGTCGACACCTGCGGCGTGCTGGACCAGCTGACCCTGGCCGAGTTCATCGTCTCCGGCGCCTACGACCGCCACGTCCGCGCCTCCCGCCTCCGCTACCGCCGCCGCCGAGACGCCCTGGTCGCGGCCCTGGCCCTGCACGCCCCCGACGTCCACGTCACCGGCATCGCCGCCGGTCTCCACGCCGTCCTCCGCCTCCCGTCCGGCACCGAACACTCCGTCGTCCAGTCCGCCGCCTGGCAGGGCGTCGCCCTCCACGGCCTGTCCTACTTCCGCCACCCGAAGGCGGTGGCAGAGCGACTGGACGCCCTGGTGGTGGGGTACGGGGCGCCGTCGGACCGGGCGTGGCCGGGGGCGTTGGAGGCGCTGTGCAGGGTGATGCCATAGCCGTGAGCCGTGAGCGCAACCACGACGAACCGTCACACGCCGACCGACTCCTCCTCCACCGGCGCCTCCCCGAACCGCGCCAACCCCAACGCCCCCACCACCGCCACCAGGAACCCCAGCACCGCCAGCCATCCCAACCCCTCCCGCGTACGGTCTCCCAGCCACACCACCCCCACCAGCGCGGGCCCCACCGTCTCCCCGATCACCATCGCGGCGGTCGCCGTCGTCACCGACCCCCGCTGCAGCGCCGACGTCAGACACAGGAACGCCGCGCCCCCGCCCAGGAGCAGGGCGTACGTCGCCGGATTCGCGAGCAGCTCCGACGGCTCGAGCGAGTCGATCAGCCGCACCGCCACCTCGACCACCCCGAACCCGAACCCGGCCCCCAGCCCGAGCAGCGGCCCCCGCCCCCGCTCCGGCAGCCGCCCGCCGCAGAGCCCGAGCAGCAGCACACCCACGGCGACAGCGAGCATGACGTACTTCAACGCGTCCGGCGGGTCCAGATCCCCCTCCGTCCCCGACGCGACCCCCAGCATCGCGAGCCCGGCACACACCACCCCCACCGCGCCCCACTCCGCCCGGCTCAACCGCACCCGCAGCAACCGCGCCGCGACCACCGCGGTCACGGCGAGACTCGACGCCAACGCAGCCCCGACGGCGTAGATCGGCACCGACCGCAGTGCCGCGATCTGCAACAGGAACCCCACCCCGTCCAGCGCCAGCCCCGCCAGATACCGCCACTGCCGCACCGCCCGCAGCAGCAGCGCCGCCTCCCCACCGCCCCCGCTGCCCGCCGCCCGCGCGGCAACCGCCTGCAACACCGTCGCGGTACCGAAACAGACCGCCGCACCAAGCGCACACACCATCCCAAAGAGCACAAAGTGACTGTAGGGGAGGGGACGCGACGGACGGGGTGCCTGTGTGGCGCTTATTACCGATCTCTAGGCTGACCGCCGGACAACCCAGAGACGAACAAGACGAACAACCAGAGACGAACAACGGGGAGACGCGAAAATGGCGGAGACACGGCGCCGACTGCGCTCGAGCACGGTGGTGCTCGGCGGCATGGGAGTCGTCGCGGCGGCACTCACGTCCTGCGGCTCGGAACCCGACCGCCGCTGCGTCGACCGCGACAGCTACACCTACGAGGGCTACAAGGTCGTCGCCGACAAGAACTGCAACTCCGGCAGCTCCAGCTCCTCCTCGTACGGCAGGAACGGCAAGAAGAAGACCGGCACCGCCGACGCCTCCTGGTACTACGACGCCGACGTCAGCTCCGGCCACGCCGACTACGGCACCTTCAGCAAGAGCGAGGCCGTGGACCGCGGCGGCTTCGGCTGCTCCGGCGGCAGCAGCGGCGGCTGAGCGGACACGGGACGACGAGCAGACGCACACGATGGAACGCCGCACCACCGAACCCCGCCCCGGCTGGCAGCACACCGTCGAGGAGCAGGGGCTCATCTATCCCCTCACCCGCTACCCCGACGGCTCGCTGCGCCCCTACTGGGACGAGAGCGCGTACTACGTCTTCTCCCTCGACGAGGTCGAGGCGCTGGAGGAGGTCGTCGAGGAGCTCCACCACATGTGCCTGCGGGCGGCGGACCACATCGTCACGACCGGCCGCTTCGCCGACCTCGGTATCACCGACCCGCGCGTCGCGGACACGGTCGCCGAGGCCTGGCGCCGCCGCGCCGAACTCCCCTCCGTCTACGGCCGCTTCGACCTCCGCTACGACGGAACCGGCCCGGCCAAGCTCCTGGAGTACAACGCCGACACCCCTACCTCCCTCGTCGAGGCCGCCTCCCCCCAGTGGTTCTGGATGGAGGAGCGCTTCCCCGGCGCCGACCAGTGGAACTCCCTCCACGAGCGCCTCGTCGCCGCATGGAAGAAGCAGGCCGCGCTGCTCCCGCCCGGCAGCCCCCTGTACTTCGCGTACTCCTCGGCCGACGAACTCGGTGAGGACCTCATGACGGTCGCCTATCTCCAGGAGACCGCCGAGCAGGCCGGCCTGGACACCGCCTGGATCTCCATGGAGGAGATCGGCTGGGACCCGCTGTCCAGCCGCTTCGTCGACAAGCAACTCCGCTTCATCCGCAGCTGCTTCAAGCTCTACCCCTGGGAATGGCTGACCACCGACCGCTTCGCCGACCACGTCCTCGACACCCTCGACAACGGCGGCGGCACGGGCAGCACCCTGTGGATCGAGCCGGCCTGGAAGATGCTGCTGAGCAACAAGGCGCTCCTCGCGATCCTCTGGGAGCTGTACCCGGGCCACCCGAACCTCCTCCCCGCATATCTGGACGGGCCACGGGAGTTGGCCGATTCGAAGGGGTACGTCGCCAAGCCGCTGCTGGGCCGCGAGGGCGCCGGCGTGACGATCCACGAACCCGGTGCCCCGCCCGTGCTGCGCGAAGAACCCTGCTGCTACCAGGAGTTGGCCCTCCTGCCCGACTTCGACGGCAACCGCGTCGTCCTCGGTGCCTGGGTCGTCGAGGACGAGTCCGCGGGCCTCGGCATCCGTGAGTCGTCCGGACCGGTGACTGACGAATACGCGCGCTTCCTGCCCCACGTGATCCTCTGACGCGACAGAATGATCGACCCGTGACGAACGGAGAGGGGCGATCGGTGAGCGACACGGCCACGGTGGAGAACGGATACGTCTTCGACCCGTCCTGGGAGCGCGAGCACAGCCGGCTCAGCGCGCTGGAGGAGATCTACGACGGCCAGAGCCGGCACCGGCTCACCGAGCTGGGGGTCGCCGAGGGCTGGCGATGTCTGGAGGTGGGCTGCGGCGCCGGCAGCATCGCCCGCTGGCTGGCCAAGCAGGTCGGCGCCGCGGGGCGGGTGCTCGCCGTCGACCTCGACACGCGCTTCGCCGCGGACCACGCACTGTCCAACCTGGAGGTGCGCCGGCACGACGTCCTCGCGGACCGGCTCCCCGACGCCTCCTTCGACCTCGTGCACGCACGGGCCGTGGTGGAACACCTCTCCGACCGCGACGAGGCGCTGCGGCGCATGGCAGCCGCGACCCGGCCCGGCGGCTGGGTGGTCGTGGAGGACTTCGACATCGACGGGCCGATGTACCCGGCCGCCGCCCGCTATTACCCGCCCCAGTACATGGAGGTGGCCGAGCGCCTCGGCCGCGCGCTGCGGGCCGCCTTCGGCGCCGCGGGGGTGGACCCCGGCACCGGCCGCCGTCTGCCACAGGCACTGACGGACGCCGGGCTGACCGAGGTCGGGGCGGAGGTCTACGCCCCCGTCCTGACCGGCGGCTCCGCGGCCTTCTTCCCTCTCACCCTGCGATCCCTGCGGCCACGGCTCCTGGAGACGGGCGAGGTGAGCGACGCGGACATCGAGGAGGTGATCGCCCTGACGAAGCTCCAGGGAACCACCTACATCCCCAACTTCATGGTCCTGGCCTGGGGCCGCAAGCCGTCCTGACCCTGTCTCCGCACGGGGCCGCCCATGGCGACCGCGGACGACGACCAGGGCCCGGAGCAGGGTGATTCCTCGCTCGCATGGTGGACGCCGGGCCTCCCGCGTCCGGGCTGCCCGGTAGGGTGGCCGACGGGCCGTGACTGGCGCGCTGGGATGGGACGGACCATCGGGGAGCGGCCTGTGAGTGACCGAGTGCCGTGCGCCTGGGCCGAACCGTGAATCGTGACCGCAACCGCCACGCCATCCGGAGGCCGCACATGTCGGAGCAGCAGCCCCTCTCCACCGAGTCCACCGCCTTCCGCGCCGCCCTCGACGTGATCCGCGCCGTCGAGCCGCGCGTCGCCGACGCCATCGGCCAGGAGGTCCACGATCAGCGCGAGATGCTCAAGCTGATCGCCTCCGAGAACTACGCCTCCCCGGCCACCCTCCTCGCGATGGGCAACTGGTTCAGCGACAAGTACGCCGAGGGCACCATCGGCCGCCGCTTCTACGCCGGCTGTCGCAACGTCGACACCGTGGAGTCGCTCGCCGCCGAGCACGCCAAGGAGCTCTTCGGCGCCCGCCACGCCTACGTCCAGCCGCACTCCGGCATCGACGCCAACCTCGTCGCCTTCTGGTCCGTCCTCGCCGACCGCGTCGAGGTCCCCTTCCTGGAGAAGACGGGCGCCCGCCAGGTCAACGACCTCAGCGACGCCGACTGGGCCGAGCTCCGCCAGGCCTTCGGCAACCAGCGGATGCTCGGCATGTCCCTGGACGCCGGCGGCCACCTCACCCACGGCTTCCGCCCCAACATCTCCGGCAAGATGTTCGACCAGCGCTCCTATGGCACGGACTCGGCGACGGGTCTGATCGACTACGAGGCGCTGCGGGTGTCCGCCCGTGAGTTCAAGCCGCTCATCATCGTCGCCGGCTACTCCGCCTACCCCCGGCTGGTGAACTTCCGCATCATGCGCGAGATCGCCGACGAGGTCGGGGCGACCCTGATGGTCGACATGGCGCACTTCGCCGGCCTGGTGGCGGGCAAGGTGCTGACCGGCGACTTCGACCCGGTCCCGCACGCCCAGATCGTCACCACCACCACCCACAAGTCGCTGCGCGGCCCGCGCGGCGGCATGGTCCTGTGCGACGACTCCCTCAAGGACCAGGTCGACCGCGGCTGCCCGATGGTCCTCGGCGGCCCGCTCCCGCACGTCATGGCCGCGAAGGCGGTGGCGCTGGCCGAGGCCCGCCAGCCCTCCTTCCAGGACTACGCCCAGCGCATCGTCGACAACTCCCGCGCCCTCGCCGAGGGTCTGATGCGACGCGGCGCCACCCTCGTCACCGGCGGCACCGACAACCACCTCAACCTGATCGACGTCGCCTCCTCCTACGGCCTCACCGGCCGCCAGGCCGAGGCCGCCCTCCTCGACTCCGGCATCGTCACCAACCGCAACGCGATCCCGGCCGACCCCAACGGCGCCTGGTACACCTCCGGCATCCGCATCGGCACCCCCGCCCTCACCACTCGTGGCCTGGGCACCGCCGAGATGGACGAGGTCGCCGGCCTCATCGACCGCGTCCTCACCACCACCGAGCCGGGCACCACCAAGTCGGGTGCCCCCTCCAAGGCCGCCCACATCCTCGACGCCAAGGTCGCGGACGAGATCTCCCACCGCGCCACCGACCTCGTGGCCGGCTTCCCGCTGTACCCCGAGATCGACCTGGGCTGATCAACGCTCTCTTGAGTTGTCAAAGACCGGCGACTCTCACAGATCGATCAGATCGATGACTTCCTGACGTGGTTCCCCCGCGGCGGTCCGGCCCCCTGCCGGCCCGCCGCGCGGCGTATCAGCGGCGTCCCGCCGGCCCCGGCCGCGAACCCGACGACCGGCCCGACACCCGGGCCCCTGGAGCAAGCCCTCACACATCCCTCAGTTCCTGCCGAGGCCCCGGCTCCCGCACCCTCCTTCGCCGCAGCGCCGGCAGTCGCGTGGCGAAGGGCCGCAGCACCAGCGCCAGCACCGCCCCGGCCGCGAGGCCCGGCAGCGCCCACCACCAGTCGGCGCCGTCACCCGATCCGGGCCGCTGGGCCGGTGCCGCCGCGGGCGTCGGCTCGGTGGCCTTTGCCGGCTCCGTGCCGTACATGTCCCAGGGCGGTGGGTACTCCACCGAGTAGTCACCGCCGGAGGCCTCGCCCATCACGCCCAGGTTCTCGAGGAGGCCGCGGAGGACGGCCGGCTGTTCGGCGCGGTGCCAGGTGCCGTTCGTCGACGCGTCCAGGTTCGCCGCCGTGTGTATCCAGACCGCCTGGGAGTCCACCGCCGGATGGACCCGGTCGACCCGCCACGGCGTCACGTCGTGCAGCATCCAGGTGACGTTGATCTGTGGGCCGGCGGCCAGGTCGGCCTCGGGCGGCTTGTCCGCCGTGCCCGCGTCCGGTTCGCCGAGGAGCCGCTGCAACTCGCCGTACTTCTTGTCGGAGTGGTGGAGCGAGGCCGTCTCCGCACTCCCCGGCGAGACGATCAGCACACTGGTCGGCCCGCCCGCCGAAGCGGACCCGGCACCCCACAGGGTCAGCCCGAGCGCAGCCGCCAACACCCCCGCCAGCGCCCCCGGTCGACGCCGCCCACCCCTCCAGCCGCTCATCCGCCTGTGCATCAGAACCCCCAACCAGCCGATGCCGAACGGCCCGCCCCCGTCTTCGCGAGCCGTGTGTCACTTCTGGTACACCGCCCGACCCACCGGGGTTCCCACCCCGACCGCACTATTTCGGGGACTTCTCCAGCGACTTCGCGATCTCCACCGCCCGCGCCTGTGACGCCACGCCCTCCAGCCGCAGCGTCACGTCCTCGGTGCCCACCCCATGACTCCACAGCAGGGTCGGCCCCGCGGTCCGCTCGGTGCGGGTGTAGCGCTCCCCGTCCGCGTCCACCAGCCAGAAGCTCAGCAGGTGGGGGCGCGGAAACCACAGGGCCGTGTCGTTCGCCGTGCCGACACCCTCGGGGTCGTCGCCCAGGGAGATCCACTCCGGCTGCTCGCGCACGGTCTTCGTGAAGGCGATGTCCAGGCCGGCGGCGAACTGGTCCAGCCGGATCGTCCTTCCCCGCTCACGCCAACAGAGGGTGACCAGGGTCCGCCCCCGCGGCTCCCCGGTCACCGCCACCGCGTCCGGGCTGCCGAGAGTGTCCGGGACCAGCGGCGCGAACCCGGCCCGCCGCTCGGCCTGAGCGAGGGACACCGAGCGGCCGCAGCCGGGCACCTCGGCGCCGGGCGAGGGCGTCGCCGACGGGTCGTAGCGCACCTCGACCCCGGCGAAACCGAACCAGTCGTAGACCGCGGCCCGCACCGGCGGGGTGAGCGCGAGCACCGTCAGCAGGCCGCACAGCGCCGCGCTCAGGGCGCGCCACCGCATCCGCGTCCAGCGCCGCACCGCGGTCAGCCGCTCACGGGCGGGCGGCGGCTCGGCCACCGGGACCGGCACCTGATCGGCGAGTATCTGCCCGAGCACCCGCTCGACCATGGTCTCGGAGCCGCTGGACCCACCGGCCTCGTCGCCCCCGGGCGCGTCCAGCGACCTGCCCAGCGCCCTCAGCTCCTCCGGCAGCCGGGAGGCACCGCCCTGCGACGCCCGCCCACGGCCACGCCCCCACGGACCCGGACCCCGGTCACCGCCACGACCGCGCGGACCCCGGCCACCGGCGCCCTCGGGCCCACGGCCGCCCTCACCGCCGTACGGCTCTCGCCCCTCACTCACGCTCATCACCCCCTTCCCGAGGCTCGAAATCCGGCAGCAGCCGACTCAGTTTCCGCAGCGCGCGGTTCAGCCGGGACTTCACCGTGCCCCGGGGCCAGCCCAGGGCCTGGGCGGTCTCGGACTCGTCCATCTCCAGCAGATAGCGGTAGGTGACGACCAGGCGATGCTCCTCGCTCAGCTTCTCCAGGGCGGACAGCAGGGCCGCGCGGCGCTCCGTCTCGAGGGTCGCCACCGCCGGATCCGCCGCTTCCGGTATCAGCGGCTCAGCCTCCACGAACGCCGCCTCGCGGCCGGCGAGCGTGCGCTGGCGGGCCGCCGTACGCACTGTGTTCCTCGTCTCATTGGTCACGATCGACAGCAGCCACGGCTTGAACGACGCGCCGTCCTTGAACCGGCCCAGCGCGCAGTACGCCTTGACGAAGGCCTGCTGCACCACGTCCTCCGCGTCCGCACCCGCCCCGAGTGCCGCGGCCGCCCGCAGCGCGATGCCCGTGTGGGCGCGCACCAGCTCCGCGTAGGCCTCCGGCTCCCCGGCGCGTACGCGTGCGATCACCGCGGCCTCATCGACGATGCGGCCCCCCTCCCGCGTTCTCACACCTTTGTTACACCGCAGGAGACGGATCGGTTCCCATCTGTTTCCGACCAGTTCCGGATCGGGGGCCGACACCTGAGAGAATGGTGAGCATGGTCTCTGATCGTCCCCGCGTGCTCTCCGGAATCCAGCCCACCGCAGGCTCGTTCCACCTCGGCAACTACCTCGGCGCCGTCCGCCAGTGGGTGGCCCTGCAGGAGTCCCACGACGCGTTCTACATGGTCGTCGACCTGCACGCGATCACGATTCCGCAGGACCCGGCGGAGCTGCGGGCGAACACCCGCCTGGCCGCCGCCCAGCTGCTGGCCGCCGGCCTCGACCCCGAGCGCTGCACGCTGTTCGTCCAGAGCCATGTCCCCGAGCACGCCCAGCTCGCCTGGGTCATGAACTGCTTCACCGGCTTCGGCGAGGCCTCCCGCATGACCCAGTTCAAGGACAAGTCCGCCAAGCAGGGCGCGGAGCGGGCCTCCGTCGGCCTCTTCACGTACCCGATCCTCCAGGTCGCGGACATCCTGCTCTACCAGGCCAACGAGGTCCCGGTCGGCGAGGACCAGCGCCAGCACATCGAGCTCACCCGCGACCTCGCCACGCGCTTCAACGGTCGCTTCGGCGAGACCTTCACGCTTCCGAAGCCGTACATCCTCAAGGAGACGGCGAAGATCTACGACCTTCAGGACCCGTCGATCAAGATGAGCAAGTCGGCGTCAACGCCGAAGGGCCTGATCAACCTCCTCGACGAGCCGAAGACCACTGCCAAGAAGGTCAAGAGCGCGGTCACCGACACCGACACCGTCATCCGCTACGACGCCGAGAACAAGCCCGGTGTCAGCAACCTGCTCAGCATCTACTCGACCCTCACGGGTACGGGAATCGCGGAACTTGAGCAGAAGTACGACGGCAAGGGCTACGGTGCGCTCAAGACGGACCTCGCCGAGGTCATGGTCGATTTCGTGACGCCGTTCCGGGAGCGCACCCAGCAGTATCTGGACGACCCGGAGACACTGGACTCGATCCTGGCCAAGGGTGCCGAGAAGGCGCGCGCCGTAGCCGCGGAGACGCTGGCACAGGCCTACGACCGGGTCGGCTTTCTGCCTGCCAAGCACTGAGGCGTAGGCCCGCACACACGTACCACTGGGCAGAGCGCTGCACATCACTACGGTTGCGCCTGCCCACAACACAGCCGTGGCCGTACAGTCGATAGCCGTACGGCCGGGACGAACCCGACAGGAAGACAGGGAGACGACGTGGGGACCGTAACGATCGGCGTGTCGATCGCGGTCCCGGAGCCTCACGGCAGCCTGCTCCAACAGCTGCGCGCGGGCTTCGGTGACGCCGCGGCTCACGGCATCCCCACGCATGTCACGCTGCTGCCGCCGACCGAGGTCGACGACACCGCGCTTCCGGCCATCGAGGCGCATCTGACCGAGGTCGCCGCGGCGGGACGGCCGTTTCCGATGAAGCTGTCCGGCACGGGTACCTTCCGGCCTTTGTCGCCGGTGGTGTTCGTCCAGGTCGTGGAGGGCGCCGAGGCCTGCACCTGGCTGCAGAAGCAGGTGCGTGACGCGTCGGGACCGGTGGCGCGTGAGCTGCAGTTCCCGTATCACCCGCATGTGACCGTTGCCCACGGCATCGACGACGCGGCGATGGACCGGGCGTACGAAGAGCTCGGCGACTTCGCCGCCGAGTGGCCGTGCACCGGGTTCGCGCTCTACGAGCAGGGTGCGGACGGGGTGTGGCGCAAGCTGCACGAGTACGCGTTCGGCGGGGCCGTGGTGCCGTCGCAGGGTTCGGCGCCGGTGGAGCAAGGCACCAAGGCGTAGCGGGTCGTCGACGCCGCGGAGCCGCACATCGACACAGCCCCGCGCCCCTGAGAACAAGGGGCGCGCGCCCAGCTGGACCTGCGCGAGCCGGAACCGCTCAGATCGGCAGCCTCCGGAACAGCTCCCTCGGTACGTGCCGCAGCGCCGACATCACCACGCGCAGCACCCCCGGCACCCACACCGTCTCCGAGCGGCGCCTCAGGCCCAGCTCGATCGCCGTCGCCACCGCCTCCGGTGTCGTCGCCAGTGGTGCCTCGGGAAGGCCCGCCGTCATCTTCGAACGCACGAACCCGGGGCGTACGACCATGACGTGCACGCCGGTGCCGTGCAGCGCGTCGCCCAGGCCCTGGGCGAAGACGTCGAGGCCGGCCTTGCTGGAGCCGTAGATGAAGTTGGAGCGACGGGCGCGTTCGCCGGCGACCGAGGAGAGGACCACCAGGGAGCCGTGGCCCTGGGCCTGCAACGCGCGCGCGGAGACCAGGGCGGCCGACACCGCGCCCGTGTAGTTGGTCTGCGCGACCCGCACCGCGCTCACCGGCTCGCGCTCGTCGTGCGCCTGGTCGCCGAGGATCCCGAAGGCGAGCAGCACCATGTCGATGTCGCCCTCCGCGAAGACCTTGCCGAGGACCGTCTCGTGGGACTCGGGGTCCAGCGCGTCGAAGGCGACGGTGTGTACGTCGGCCCCCAGCGCGCGCAGATCGGCCGCGGACTGTTCCAGCGCGGGGGAGGGGCGCCCCGCCAGCCACACCGTGCGGCAGCGACGGGCGACGAGGCGGCGCGCGGTGGCCAGCGCGATCTCGGACGTGCCGCCGAGGACGAGCAGGGACTGAGGGATGCCGAAGGCGTCCTTCACGACAGCAGCTCCTAGAGGTTGCCTGGGGTGAGCGGAAGTTGCCGGGATCGCCTAGAGGGACAGCCGGCGCGACAGGTCCGAGACGAACACCGCGCGCGGGTCCAACTCGGCGCGCAGCGCCCGGAAGTCGTCGAGGCGCGGATACATCGCCGCGAGCAGCTCGGGCCGCAGCCGGGAGTCCTTGGCGAGGTAGACGCGGCCCCCGGCGGCGGCCACCTCCTCGTCCAGTTCGTCCAGGAGGGCGCCGAGGCCCGGCAGGCCCGCCGGGATGTCGAGGGCGAGCGTCCAGCCGGGCACCGGGAAGGAGAGCCAGCCCGGGTCGGCGTCGCCGAAGCGCTTGAGGACGGCCAGGAAGGACGGGCAGCGGCGCTGCGAGAGGCGGCGCGCGATCCGGCGCAGGGTCTCCTCCTGGCCGTACCCGACGACGAACTGGTACTGCACGAGGCCGCCGCGGCCGTAGACGCGGTTCCAGTGGGGCACGCCGTCCAGGGGGTGGAAGAAGGCGGAGATGCTCTGGAGCTGCCCGGTACGCGCGCGTGGCGCCTTGCGGTACCAGAGCTCGTTGAACAGGCCCACGGTCGTCCGGGTGAGCAGGCCCTCCGGGAGGTGGGCGGGCATCGCCGGGAGGCGGGAGGTGCGGAAGGCCAGCGGCTCTCTGCGCGCGCGTGTGCCGAGCGCATCCAAGGGCGCGTGGTCGCCGCGGGTCAGCACCGCGCGCCCCGTCGCCGCACCGCGCGCGAGCAGGTCGATCCAGGCGACCGAGTAGCGGTACTGGTGGTCGGAGGCCGACAGCCGGGCCATCAGGTCGTCCAGGTCCCGTGCCCGTTCGGTGTCCACCGACATCAGCGCCGTCTCGACCGGCTGGAGCTGGACCGTCGCGGTCAGGATCACGCCGGTCAGGCCCATCCCGCCCGTGGTCGCGTCGAACAGGGGCGTGCCGCGGCTCACCGTGCGGATCTCGCCGTCGGCGGTGAGGAGTTCGAAGGACAGGACGTGCCGCGAGAAGCCGCCGCAGACGTGGTGGTTCTTGCCGTGGATGTCGGCGCCGATCGCTCCGCCGACCGTGACATGGCGCGTGCCGGGCGTCACCGGCACGAACCAGCCCAGCGGCAGCAGTACCCGCATCAGCCGGTGCAGGGAGACGCCCGCGTCGCACAGCACGATGCCGGCGGTGGCGTCGATCACGTGGACGCGGTCCAGGCCCGTCATGTCGAGGACCGCTCCGCCGGCGTTCTGCGCGGCGTCCCCGTACGCCCGTCCCAGGCCCCTGGCGATGCCTCCACGGGCTCCGCAGTCCCGGACGGCGGCCGCGGCCTCCTCGTAGGTCCGTGGGCGGATCAGGCGGGCCGTGGTGGGTGCCGTGCGGCCCCATCCCGTGACGGAAACGGTCTCGGCAGACATGCCGGTGACCGTATCGCCCTTAAGTGGGCGATTGATTCTCAAACATTCCGGGACATTCATCCTCTCCCCGAAATGGGTGATTAATGGGATGTCGCTCAATATTGCCGGAGTTCTGGCGGCGTTGACGTGAACAGTGACTCCACATGGACCCATTCGACGACCGCGACCGCCTCGACGCCCTCGAAGGCATGGATCACCGAATCCTTTCGGCGCTCCGGGCATGCGGTGCCGACCCGCGCGTCGGCGGTGCCGCGCGTGCCCTGTCCCGGGCCGGCGAGCACGGGGCGCTGTGGCTCGCGGCGGGCCTCGCGGGGGCCGCCGCGGACGGCGCGCGGCGCGGCGCCTGGTTGCGCGGCACAGTGCTCATCGCCGGCGCGCACGTCGTCAGCATGGGTGTGAAAAGGATGGTGCGGCGCCCGCGCCCCGCGCACGTCGACCCCCTCGTCCGTACCGCCGGCCGACACTCCTTCCCGAGCTCGCACGCGACCTCCGCGACGGCCGCCGCGGTCGCCTTCGGGGTACTGGGGGCACGCGCCGTCCCACCTCTCGCCGCCGCGATGTGCCTCTCGCGCCTGGTCGTCGGGGTCCACTACCCCTCGGACGTCGCGGCGGGCGCGGCCCTGGGAGCGCTCACGGCGCGCGCTGGAGCGCGCTGGATGAGAGGGGGCGTGTGTGACTGAGACCGCGCCGCTTACGAGCAGCGCGCACTCCAAGAGCACGGCGCTTCTGGAGCAGCGCACGCCCCCACGCCACACCCCACCACCTCGCAAGGGCTCCCTCCTGGGAGGTCTCGTCAGGACCGCACGCCCCAAGCAGTGGGTCAAGAACATCCTCGTCATCGCCGCCCCGGCCGCGGCGGGGCAGCTCTTCACCGCGCACGCCCTCACCCGACTCGCCCTGGTCTTCGCGCTGTTCACGGCCTGCGCCGCCGCCGTCTATCTGATCAACGACGCCCGCGACGCCGAGGCCGACCGCGCCCACCCCACCAAACGCCACCGCCCGGTCGCCGCCGGACGGGTCCCCGTGCCGATCGCGTACACCGTCGGAGGTGTCCTCGCCGCTCTCGCGCTCGCCGGAGCCGTCTGGCTCACCCCGCCCCTCGTCCCGGCCCTGCTGACCGCCTACCTGGGCATGCAACTGGCCTACTGCGTCAGCCTCAAGCACGTCCTCGTCGTCGACCTCGTCCTGGTCGCGACCGGGTTCCTGATGCGGGCCATGGTCGGCGGGCTCGCGCTGGGCATCCCGCTGTCACGCTGGTTCCTGATCACGACCGGCTTCGGGGCGCTGTTCATGGTGGCGGCCAAGCGCTACTCGGAAGCGGTGCAGATGGCCGGGAAAGCGGGCGCCACGCGCGCCTTGCTGACCGAGTACACCACCGGATACCTGCGGTTCGTCTGGCAGTTGGCGGCCGGGGTCGCCGTCCTCGGGTACTGCCTGTGGGCACTGGAGGAAGGCGGGACGCACAGCAACGTGCTGCCCTGGCGTCAGCTGTCCGTGGTCGCCTTCATCCTCGCCGTCCTCCGCTACGCCGTCTTCGCCGACCGCGGCACGGCGGGCGAGCCCGAGGAGGTCGTCCTGGGCGACCGTGCCCTCGCCCTCATCGGTCTGGTGTGGCTCGCGATGTACGGGCTGGCGGTGACCCGTTGGTAGACACCCGGGATCCGAGGAGCCCGGCCCGCGGCGGCCTCCGTCCCACCTCGCAGACCGCGAACGCCGTCTCCGGGGCCGGAATCGGCACGGCACTCGCCACTGTCCTGCGCTTTTGGGGTACCCGCACATGGGTGTTCCGCATCGAGGGGAGATTCGGATCATGGACTGGCTGAAGAAACTCCCTGTGGTCGGGCCCCTCGTAGCCCGGCTGATGGCCACGCACGCGTGGCGGTCGTACGAGCGGCTGGACCGCGTGAAGTGGACCCGGCTTGCGGCCGCGATGACGTTCATCAGCTTCATCGCCCTGTTCCCCCTGCTGACGGTCGCCGCCGCGGTCGCCGCCGCGACCCTCAGCAAGTCGCAGCAGGAGGAGCTGCAGGACAAGCTCGCCGACCAAGTGCCCGGTATCTCGGACCAGTTGAACATCGAGAGCCTGGTCGCGAACGCCGGCACCATCGGCCTCATCGCCGGCGCCATCCTGCTGTTCACCGGCATCGGCTGGGTCGGCAACATGCGCGAGTGTCTGCGCGCGGTGTGGGAGCTGCCCGACGAGGAGGGGAACCCGCTCCTGCGCAAGGCCAAGGACACGGGCGTGCTGTTCGGCCTCGGCGGCGCCCTGCTCGTCACGATCGCCGCGTCCACCGTGGGCTCCGCCATGGTCGGCTGGATCAGCGACGAGCTCGGCATCGACCGGGAGGGCTGGGGCGCGGTCCTGCTGCGGACCGCCGCGCTCCTGATCGCCGTACTCGCCGACTTCCTGCTGCTGCTCTACGTCCTCACCCTGCTGCCCGGCGTCCAGCCGACGCGTCGCCGGCTGCTGGTGGCGGCGCTGATCGGCGCGGTCGGGTTCGAGCTGCTGAAGCTGTTGCTCAGCGGCTATATGCAGGGCGTGGCGTCGAAGAGCATGTACGGCGCCTTCGGCGTCCCCATCGCGCTGCTGCTGTGGATCAACTTCACGTCGAAACTGGTGCTGTTCTGCGCCGCCTGGACGGCGACGCAGAGCAAGGAGGACTCGGACGTCAGTGCCGACGACGTACCAGATCCGGCAGCGGCCACCGGCGGTTGACCAGGAACGCCCCGGCCGCCAGCAGCACCAGCACACCGCCGGTGATCGCCAGCGCGACACCGATGCCGCCCGAGCCCTTCTCGACGGCGGCCGCCACCGGCTTGCCCGAGGCCGATGCCGAGGCGGAGGCCCCGCCCGCCTGGCCGTTGTCGTTCGCCCCGGGCTGGGCGCTCGTCTCCGCACCCTTCGGCGGCACCAGCTCACCCACCGGCTCGACCTTGCCCGCGGCCTTGAAGCCCCAGTCGAAGAGCTTGGCGGTCTCCTTGTAGACCTCGTTGTGGTCGTCCTTCTCCGGGTTCATGACCGTGACCAGCAGCACCTTGCCGCCCTGCTCGACGACGCCGGTGAAGGTGGCGCCGGCGTTGGTGGTGTTGCCGTTCTTCACGCCCGCGATGCCCGGGTAGACATCGACGTCGGAGTCGCCGGACAGCAGCCGGTTGGTGTTCTGGATCTCGAAGGACCCGCGGACCTTCTTGCCCTTCTTGTTCTTCTTGGTCTCGCCGGGGAACTTCGCGGTGACGGTCGAGGAGTACTCGCGGAAGTCCTTCTTCTGCAGCCCGGAGCGGGCGAACAACGTCAGGTCGTACGCGCTCGACACCTGCCCCGGGGCGTCGTAACCGTCCGGGCTGACCACGTTCGTGTCGAGGGCCTGGAGCTCCTCGGCGTGCTCGTTCATCTCCGCGACGGTGTTCTTCACGCCGCCGTTCATCGCGGACAGCACATGCACCGCGTCGTTGCCCGAGCGCAGGAAGACACCGAGCCACAGATCGTGGACCGTGTACGTCTCGTCCTCCTTTATCCCGACCATGCTGGAGCCGGCGCCGACGCCGGCCAGATCGGAGGGGACGACCTTGTGCTCGGTGGTGCTGGGGAACTTCGGCAGGAGCGTGTCCGCGAACAGCATCTTCAGGGTGCTCGCCGGCGCCAGCCGCCAGTGCGCGTTGTGCGCGGCCAGCACGTCGCCCGACTCCGCGTCGGCCACGATCCACGACCGTGCGCTGATGTCCTTCGGCAGCACCGGCACCCCGCTCGCCAGATTGACCTGCGTCCCGGCCTGTCCGAGCCGGGCGCCGCCGACGGTCGACATCTTCGCGGGGGGAGTGGCCGACGGACTGGTCGAGGCCGACGCCGAGGACGAAGCCGAGGTCGACGGCGTCGGACTGGGGGCCGCGAAGGCGGGCGCGGCGGCCAGTGCGAAGGACGTCAGGGCGGCGGAAGTGACCAGCAGGGAGCGCCTGGCGGTCTTCTGAGGTGCGGACACGGTCGGAAACGTACATGCCGTGGGCCGGGAAGTCCCGCCGCCCGCCCCACCCCGGACGCGGAACCGGACACCCGGCGGAGATACTGGGCGTATGAAGCTCAGCCGCCCCGTCTCCTGGTTCCTGCTCGCCTTCGGGGTGTGGAGCTGGATCATCTGGATCACTTTCGTCAAGAATCTCGTCAAGGACGGCAGCGGGCTCGCGTTCGACGACGCGGGCGACCCGACCGCTTACTTCTGGGTGCACCTGCTGCTCGCCGTCGTTTCCTTCGTATTGGGGACGGTCGTCGGGGCCATCGGGTTGCGCGGAGTGCGCGCACTGCGCCAGACGTCATAAAAGAGAACTGAGGGATACGACTCCGTGGTCATCGTCTTCGCGCTGCTCGCCCTGGGCGTCCTGGTGACGGGCAACTGGTACCTGTGGCGCCGGTTGTTCCGCGACACCACCGAGCGCCCCGGCTGGGTGCGCCGCGCGGGTGCCGCGCTGATCGCCGGCGGCTGGCTGATGGCGGTCGGCGCCCTCGTGGCCGAGCGCACCGGCGCGCCCTTCTGGTTGCAGCGCGCGCTGGCGTGGCCCGGTTTCCTGTGGCTCGCGCTGTCGATCTACCTGCTGCTCGGTGTGGTGGTGGGTGAGGTCGTACGACCCCTGCTGCGACGTCTCCTCGAGCGGCGCGACCGGCGACGGGCGCCCGCCGAGGTCGCCCTGCCGCGGCCGGAACCCGTACCGCAGCCGGAGTCCGTACCCGCGGGCGCGTCGCCCGAGGAGTCGCGAGAGGCCGAGCCGCGGCCGGTCACCGCGGAGGCGGCCCCGGAAACAGGGCCGGAAGCCGCCGCTGACGCCGCCTCGGGAACGCCGCTTCCCTCCCGCCGTCTCTTCGTCTCCCGTGTCGCCGCCGGTGCCACGGTCGTCGCGGCGCTCGGGACCGTCGGATACGGCACGTACGGTGTCCTGCGCGGCCCGAAGGTCAAGCGGGTCACCGTGCCGCTGGCCAAGCTGCCGCGCGCGGCGCACGGTTACCGCATCGCCGTCGTCAGCGACATCCACCTCGGTCCGGTCCTCGGCCGCGGCTTCGCGCAGACGGTCGTCGACACGATCAACTCCACGCAGCCCGACCTGATCGCGGTCGTCGGCGACCTGGTGGACGGCAGCGTGAAGGACCTCGGTCCCGCGGCGGCACCCCTGGCCCGACTCCGGGCGAAGCACGGCACGTTCTTCGTCACCGGCAACCACGAGTACTTCTCCGGCGCCGAGCAGTGGGTGCGGGAGGTACGGCGGCTCGGTATGCGCCCGCTGGAGAACGACCGTACGGAACTGTCGTACTTCGACCTCGCCGGGGTCAACGACATCGCGGGCGAGAGCGAGGGCCAGGGCCCCGACTTCGCGAAGGCGCTCGGCGACCGCGACACGGCACGCGCGTGCGTGCTCCTCGCCCACCAGCCGATCCAGATCCACGACGCCGTCGACCACGGTGTGGACCTCCAGCTCTCCGGCCACACCCATGGCGGCCAGCTCTGGCCCGGCAACTTCGTCGCCGAGCTCGCGAACCCGACCGTCGCGGGGCTGGAACGTTACGGCGACACCCAGCTCTACGTCAGCCGCGGCGCCGGCGCCTGGGGTCCGCCCACCCGGGTGGGCGCCCCGTCGGACATCACGGTGATCGAACTGGCGTCGAAGGAAGCCTGAGGAACAGCTCCGGCGAACCTCGCGGGCGGACTCTGTGGGAGCCCTGTGAAACCGGGCGGTAACACCTTGCGGCAATGACTTTCTCAACTCTCAAGATCCCTCTTCCCCCACCTGAAACGCGTGTGGTTAGGTGAGCCGCGCCGCCAGGGGAGGCGGCGTTTGCGCTTGGGGCCGTGGGGGCCCGGGGAGGGCACCGATGCGATCGGTTCGCATACGGATTCTCGCGACGCTGCTGGTGCTGGCGGCCGTCGGAGTGGGCGGCTGGCAGCTGATGCCGGCGCAGGAGGATTCGGGCAAGACCATCAAGGTGGGCACGTCGGACGTCGTCACGTCACTCGACCCGGCCGGCGCCTACGACGCCGGGTCCTGGGCCCTGTTCAGCAATGTCTTCCAGTCCTTGCTGACCTTCGAGGCGGGCGGCGCGAAGCCGGTGCCCGACGCGGCGAAGAGCTGTGAGTTCGACGGCAGCGATCTGCGCACCTACCGGTGCACGCTGCGGGAGGGGCTCGCCTTCCCGAGCGGGCGCGCGATGACCGGTGAGGACGTGAAGTACTCCTTCGACCGGGTCAAGAAGATCAAGTCGGACGTCGGCCCCTCCGCGCTGCTGGACACCCTCAAGTCGGTGTCCGCGAGCGGCCTGACCGTCACCTTCCATCTGTCCTCCGCGGACGCCACCTTCCCGTTCAAGGTGGCCACCGGAGCCGGCTCGATCGTCGACCGCACCAAGTATCCGGCCAACGGCCTGCGCACCGACAACGGCGTGGACGGCACCGGCCCGTACGAGCTGACGGCGTATACGAAGAACACGAAGGCGGACCTCTCGCCCAACGGGCGCTACGAGGGCGCGGTCAAGAGCGCCGGACGCCCCGTCGAACTGCGCTACTACAAGGACGCCGACGCGCTCAACAGCGCCTGGGAGAAGAAGCAGGTCGACGCCGCCACCCGGCAGCTGCCGCCGAAGACGCTCGCCGAGCTGAACCCGAGCGACCCGACCATGCGGGTCTCCGAGGCCGACAGCTCCGAGGTCCGCAACCTCTACCTCAACACCCGCTCCTCCTCGCCGCTGCGCGACACCAAGGTCCGCCAGGCGATGGCCTGGCTGGTCGACCGTGAGCGGCTGGCGGCCACGGTGTACGAGGGGACCGTCGACCCGCTGTACTCGCTGATCCCGACGGGCATCACCGGCCACACCACGGCGTTCTTCGACGCCTACCCGAAACAGAGCGCCAAGAAGGCCCGCGCCCTGCTCACCGAGGCCGGAGTGAGCCTGCCGGTCCGCTTCACCTACGGCTACGGCATCGGCCGCGCCTCCGCCGCCGCGGAGGCGAAGGAGCTCAAGCGGCAGCTGGAGGCGAGCGGTCTGTTCAAGGTGACCGTCAAGGGCTACGAGTGGACCGACTTCCAGAAGCGCTGGGTCGGCGGCAAGCTCGACGCGTACGCGGTCGGCTGGGTCGCGGACTATCCCGACCCGGACACCTACGGCGGCCCGCTCGTCGGCACCGACGGAACCATGAGTACCGGGTACAGCAGCGCCCAGGTCGACGATCTGATTCAGGCCAGTCAGCGATTCGAGGACCGCGGTGCGGCCACGGACGACTTCCGATCGCTGCAGGACGCCGTCGCCCGGGATGTTCCGGTCATTCCGCTCTGGCAGGCCAAGGAGTACGTGGTGACCAGCGAGGACGTCGGCGGTGGCCAGTATCTTTCGGACGGCACCGGTGTCTTCCGGCTCTGGCGGCTCAACTGGATCTGACGCGATCTCGCACCATTGACATTCGCCGGAGTGACGCGGGGTAGCAGCCCTACGCAGCACCATGTGACGGAGGTGTGCGTGGGGTGAGGAGCAAACGTGTTGAGACGCAACTCCTTCCGGCTGCCCCGGCATCCGGCTTCCGTCGGTCTCGCCCGGCGCCGGGTGCGGGACCATCTGGCCGACTGGGGACACGGGACCGACGATCCGGCGCTCGCGGACGCCGTACTGCTGGTGTCCGAGCTGGCGACGAACGTCGTACGCCACGGGCCTTTGCTGGAACGCGAGTTCGAGGTGGCGGTGACCGCGCTCGCCGACGGGTCCTGCCTCATAGAGGTGTCCGACGAAGGGGAGATGGAGCCCCGGCTCAGAGTGGTCGGGGAGTGGGAGGAGACCGGCCGCGGGCTGCACCTGGTGGAGAACATCGCCGCCGCGTGGGGGGTGTGGAGCAGAGGGCGGCACGGCAAGACCGTATGGGCCCTGGTGCCGGCGAACACCTGACTACGTCCGCGCCGGCAGGATGACCGTCACCGTCAGCCCCTCGCCGGGAGCCGTCCGCACGGCCACCCGCCCGCCGTGCGCCTGTACGACCCCCTGCACGATCGCCATGCCGAGCCCGCTCCCCGCGCCCCCGCCGGCCCGGAAGAACCGGTCGAAGATACGCGCCGCGTCCTCGCCGCAGAGCCCGGGACCATCGTCCGCGACACACAGCCGTACGACCCCGTCCGCCCGCTCCACCCCGAGCCGCACCGGCACGTCGGCGGGCGTGTGGGTGCGCACATTGCCCACCAGGTTGCCCAGCACCTGCCGCAGCCCCGACTCGTCGGCGTGCACCAGCAGCGCGCCCTCGGCGCCGACGCTCACGGGGCGGTTCGGCTGCTGCACCCGCAGGTCCTCGGCCGCGTCCCGCACCAGACGGCTCAGATCGACGTTGCGGAACCGCAGTTCGGGCTGCTGGTCCAGGCGGGCGAGCGTGAGCAGCTCGTCCACCAGCCGCCCCATCCGGTCCGCCTCCGCCATCACCCGCGCCCAGGCCCGCTTGCGCTCGGCCTCCTCCCGCAGCATGCCCTTGTCGTACAGCTGGAGATAGCCGCGTATCGCGGACAGCGGGGTGCGCAGCTCGTGCGAGGCGTCGGCGACGAACCGGCGCAGCTGGGACGCGCTGCGCTCGCGCGTGCGGTACGCCGACTCCACCTGCTGGAGCATGGAGTTGAGGGCGACGCGCAGTTGCTCGACCTCCAGCGTGGCCTCCCGGCTGGACGGCACCCGCCGGGTCAGATCCCCCTCGGCGATCGCCGACGAGGTCTCCACCATGTCCTCCAGCGGCCGCATCCGGCGCCGCACGCTGAACATCGTCAGACAGGCCAGCAGCGCCAACAGCAGGGTGCCTATGGCGAGATCGAGCTTGACGGCCTTGCCGACACCTCTGTGGACGGCCTCGGTGGAGGTGGCCAGCAGGACGTACGTGCCGTCGGCGAGGCGGGTCGCGGTCGCCCGGTAGGCGTCGCCGCCCACCCGGATGTCGTGCGGTTCGGTGTCGGTGGCCAGTACGCGCGGATCGCCCACGGCGCTCGCGAAGTCCCGCTGGACGTCGCTCGGCGTGTAACCGGCCAGGGTGAGGGTGCCGCCCCGCTCGTCGACGAGCGTGAGGAGCTCGTCCGGCCGGCTCTCCTCCACGCTCTGCCGCATGAACTGCTCGCGCACGATCGCCAGGTCGGTGAGGCCCTCGATCATCTCCAGGGTGAGCTGGGAACCGCCCAATGACTTCCGCGTCTGGTCGAGTTCGCTGTCGATCTGGTCGAGCAGGTAGTACCGCATGCCCATCACGCTCACCGCGGTCGCCGCGACGATGCCGAGTGCCAGCAACGCCACGTTCGCCAGCGTGAGCCGGGCGCGCAGCGAGTGCCGGGACAGGGTGCGAGGAAACCTCATGCGAGCCCGTATCCGACGCCGCGCCGGGTCGTGATGACCGGCGGCCCCAGCGCGTCCAGCTTGCGCCGCAGATAGCTGATGTAGGTCTCCACGATCGTCGACTCGGGCGGGGTGTGTTCGTACTGCCAGACGTGGCGCAGGAGTTGCTCCTTCGGCACGATCCGCCCTCCGTTGCGCACCAGGAAGCGCAGCAGCGCGTACTCGGTGGGGGTCAGCTCGACGGTCCGTCCCGCGCGGTGGACGCTGTACGTCGTCTCGTCCAGCTCGAGATCGCCGTACGTCAGCGGCGGCCGCTGCGGCAGCACGTCGGCGTGGCGCGTCCGCCGCAGTACCGCCGTGACACGGGCGATGACCTCGTCGATGTTGAACGGCTTGGTGATGTAGTCGTCGCCGAAGCCGAGGGCGCCGACGATCTCGCCGGGCGAGTCGCGTGCGGTGAGGAACACCAGCGCCATGTCGGGGCGCTCGGCGCGCAGTCGGCGTCCCAGCGCGCGTCCGTCGCCGTCGGGCAGCATGACGTCGAGCAGCGCGACGTCGGGCCGGGTGCGCTCGGTGAGCGCCAGGGCCTCGCGGACGGTGCCCGCGATCATCACCTCGAACCGGTGGTAGCGCAGCGCGATGGCGAGGACGTCCGCGATGCTCTCCTCGTCCTCCACTACCAGCACGGTGCCTGGGGCCGTCGTCATGCCCCCAGTATCGGCGGAGCCACTGACAGCCGGGCCGGTTCGGTGCTTTGGAGTTCCTTGAGAGTCAGCCGTAACCGGTGTCCACGCGCGCGTGCCGGCACCAATCCTGTTGCCCAGGACCTGGGGGACCAACCGACCGACAAATAGGGAGCGTTGATCGTGGCGGCATTGGCACGGTGGTGCTATCGGCACCGGCTGGTGGTCCTGTTGCTGTGGGTGGGGACGGTGTTCGGTGTGGGCTTCGCGGGTTCCGCCGCGGGCACGGACTACGCGAACACGTTCTCGCTCCCGAACACGGACTCCACGCGCGCGTACGACCTGATGGAGAAGGCCTTCCCGCAGAGCGCGGGGGACACCGACACGGTGGTGTGGAAGGTGGACGGCCAAGAGGGGGCCTCCGTACGGGACGAGTCCGTACGGTCCCGGATCGAGCCCGCGCTGAAGGAGATCGGCGCGCTGAAGGGGGTCGGCGAGGTCACCGACCCCTACGCGGCCGACGGCGCGGCGCAGATCAGTGAGAACGGGCGGATCGCGTACGCCCAGGTCACCTTCGTCGAGCAGGCCAACGCCGTACCCAAGGAGCTCGTCGAGGACGTCGTCGACACCGCGCAGGCCGCCGAACAGAGCGGACTCCAGGTCGAGTTGGGCGGCCAGGCGATCACCCGGACCCAGGAGCCGCCGACCGGCATCGCCGAGATGGTCGGCATCGTCGCCGCGGCGGTCGTGCTCTTCCTGGCCTTCGGCTCGCTCTTCGCGATGCTGCTGCCCCTGGTGGTCGCCATCGCGGCCCTCGGCACCGGCCTGATGGCGACCTCGCTGCTCAGCCATGTCACCGACGTGCCCGAAGTCGCCCCGCTGCTCGGCTCGCTGATCGGTCTCGGTGTCGGCATCGACTACGCCCTGTTCATCGTGACCCGGCACCGCCGCGGCATCCTGCGCGGCATGAAGCCCGAGGAGTCGGCGGTCGTCGCGCTCAACACCTCCGGGCGCGCGGTGCTGTTCGCGGGCGGCACGGTGTGCATCGCGCTCGCCGGCATGCTCGTGATGAACATGCGGTTCCTCGACGGCGTGGTCATCGCGACCTCGCTGACGGTGGTGTTGAGCGTGCTGGCCGCGATCACCCTGCTGCCCGCGCTCCTCGGCCTCCTCGGCATGCGCGTCCTCAGCCGCCGCCAGCGGCGCAAGCTGGCCGCGACGGGACCCGAGCCGGAGCTCACGAGCGGACTCGCGGCGCGCTGGTCGTCGTACGTCCAGAAGCGCCCGCGCGCGGTCGCCGGACTGGCCCTCGTGGTCATGGTGATCCTGGCGCTGCCCGTGCTCTCCATCCGGCTCGGCGCCACCGACCAGGGCAACCACCAGGAGTCGACGACGACCCGGCAGGCCTACGACCTGCTCGCCGAGGGCTTCGGCCCCGGCTTCAACGGCCCGCTCCAGGTGGTCGTCTCCGAAGGCGACGCACAGGGGCTGGTCTCCCGTATCGAGTCCACCGAGGGCGTGGCTCAGGTGGCCGCCGTACCGCCCGCGAACGGGGTCACGCTGATCCAGGTCGTCCCGACGACCTCACCGCAGTCGGAGAAGACCGACCAGCTCATCGACCGGCTGCGCGACGACGTGATCCCCGCCTCCGGCGCCGAGGCCCATGTCGGCGGTGTCACGGCCGTCTTCAAGGACTTCGCGGCCGTGACCGGCGAGCGGCTGCCGTACTTCGTCGCGGCGATCATCTCGCTGGGCTTCCTGCTGCTGCTCGTCGCGTTCCGCTCGCTGGTGGTCCCGCTGACCGCCGCCCTGATGAACCTGATCGCGGCGGCCGCGTCCTTCGGAGTCCTGGTGGCGATCTTCCAGTGGGGCTGGGGGACGGAGCTCATCGGTATCGGCAAGGAGGGTCCGATCACGGCGTTCCTGCCGGTCATCATGCTCTCCCTGCTCTTCGGCCTCTCGATGGACTACCAGGTGTTCCTGGTGAGCCGGATGCACGAGGAGTGGGTGCACACGAAGGACAACGCGCGCGCGGTCCGGGTGGGCCTGGCGGAGACCAGCCGGGTCATCAACTGCGCTGCCCTGATCATGATCTGCGTCTTCTCCGCGTTCGTCCTCAGCGGCGACATGGAGGGCGCCATGGCGGGCATCGGCCTCGCGGCCGCGGTCGCCCTGGACGCGTTCATCCTGCGTACGGCGCTGGTGCCGGCCGCGATGCATCTGCTCGGCAAGTCCAACTGGTGGCTGCCGGACGGGCTGGAGAGGCGGCTGCCGCATCTGGCGGTGGAGCCCAGGGAAGAGGCTGTCGCGGAGGCTCCCGTGGAGGACGAGGGTCCGGCGTCCGTCGTCCACGGCTTCGTCCGGGACACCGACGGTGAGCCGGTCGCGGGGGCGGCGGTGACGCTGCTGTCGAGGGGCGGCCGCCAGCTGGACCGGGTGGTGTCCCTGGCGGACGGCTCGTACATCGTGTCGGTGCCCGCCCCGGGCACGTATCTGCTGTCGGCCTCGGCGTCCTCGTACGGCTCGCGCGCGGGTCAGGTGGTCGTGAGCGAAGGGCCGCTGGTGTACGACGTGGAGCTGGCCGAGGGGGAGCTGGACTCGGTGAACTGACGCGGGGTTCCTAGGGCTTCCTGCCGGGGTCGGGCATCATCTTCGTCATCCCCGGCAGGAAGTCCGTGAACAGCTCGTGCACCTCGCGCACGAGCGGCCGCAGCACCCGGAACCTGGCGAGGGCGACACCGCGCGCGGTGAGCCGGGCGCCGCGCTCGGCGAGCCGGTAGCTCCGCTCGCGCCCCTCGGTCCGGTCGAAGATCCAATAGAGCACGAGCCCCATCTGCGAGAGCCACATCAACTCGGGCAGCACATCCCGCAGATCCTCCGGCACCTTGGTCTTCGTACCGGCCAGCACGTCGCGGTGGACGCTGACGGCCTCCACGCGCGCGTGCTCCGACTCGGGGGAGAACGGGCTGAGCGGGCTGTCCGGGTCGGCGGCGTTCTTGAAGAACTGCACCGCGAACTCGTGGTACGGCGTGGCGATGTCCAGCCACGCCCGCAGCACACCGGCGAGCCGCGCCTCCAGGTCGGTCTCCCGCTCCAGGACCTCCCGGACCGCCACCTGGTGCTCGGCGGCGATCCGGTCGTAGAAGCCCTGGATCAGGTGCTCCTTGCCCTCGAAGTAGTAGTAGGCGTTCCCGACGGAGACCCCGGCCTCCTTGGCGATGGCCCGCATCGTCGTCTTGTCGTAGCCGTGCTGCTGGAACAGCCGCATGGCCGTCTCCAGGATCAGGGCGCGGGTCTGCTCGGACTTGCTGGGCGTACCGCCCTCTTCGTTGTTCGCGGGCACGACGAAGAGCCTAACCAGTGGCGCGGGCGCGATCAGGGGCGGCGTCCCAGCTCCGGCCGCTTGGTGTAGTCCGTGAACCCGACGACGTTGCCCCACGGATCGGCGATCTCGACGGTCCAGCCGGTGGCCGTGGAGAAGGGCCCGTCGAGCAGTGCGAGGTCCGCCTTCCGCAGCTCCCGTGCCGCCACACGCGCGTCCGGCACCTCCAGCCACACGCGCGGGGAGGGCCACGGCGGCGGACGGTGCCCGATCCCCTCCTCCTGCCGGAGCAGGAGCCCCGGCGTCTCGCCCCCGGCCTTCAGCACCGCGATCCCGGCCTCGTCGAGCCGGGCCGCCACCGCGAACCCGGCACGCTCGTAGAAGCCGACGGCCTCGCCGAGGTCACCCACCGGCAGCAGGACGTTGTCGAAACCGAGCAGCTCGTACGACTCTTCGTCTGACATGCCATCAGATTAGGTGTGGGGCCGACGGTTGCCCCGCGGGCTTTCCGCGGGGTCACTCATTGAGCCGAGACGGAGGTCCTTCCGTCGGTACGCTGAGCCGTCTTCAGAGCCGCGTGGCGGAGGGGGCGGGAATGGTTCCGGGAACAGAGGCCTTCCTCGACGAAGTGCGAGTGGCCTTCACGGACGTCGCCGAGAGACTGGGCCTGAGCGGCCCCGGCGAGGGGGAGCGGGACCGGCACCTCGCCGTCGCGACCTACACGGGCTCCGGCGTGCGGTACCGGATCGTCCTCGGCCTGTGGGACGGCGACGTCGAGACACACGCCTGCCGCGAGACGGGGCTGACCGAGTGCAAGGTCGGCATCGGCAGGCTGGCGCTCGCCGCGGGAGTGGCCGACAGCCGGGTCTCCTTCGGCGCCCGCAGTCTGCGGCAGCTGAGGAAGTCGCTGGCCGGGCAGGTCCGTTACGTCGAGCTGGTGCATCCGCTGGTCTCCGGGGAACCGGAGGCGGCCGTCGCCCTGATGCGGGCCGCGGGGGCGCGGGAGTGGAGCAGGCCTGCCCTGCGATGACGCCCGGGCCGTTGTCAGTGGTGGGTCGTACTGTCGGCGGCATGGGAATCGTGATGTTCGTCGACGAGACGACAAGCGGGAGCCGTAGCGACGGCTGGGGGCTGGAGATCGCCGAGGAGCGGCTCAGCGTGCGGGAGTTGATCCGGCGCCGGGTCTTCCAGGAGGTCGCCGAGTACAACGCCCGTACGCCGGAGGTCTTCCAGGGCCTGGTCCAGCCCGAGGACACGGAGCGCGTGCTGAACGGCTACGCCCTGCGCACGCCCCGCCGGATAGACCCCGAGAAGCAGACCGAGCTGGCGCTCAAGGCATTCGCGGGCAACGGCTTCCTGGTGCTCGTCGGCGACCGTCAGGTCACCGAAGCCGACGAGGAGATCGAGCTGGTGCTCGGCACGGAGGTCACGTTCCTGAAGCTCGTCGCGCTGGTGGGTGGATGATGAAGGGGAACGTCCAGACGTACAAGGACCTGATCGGCAAGCGCACCGCCGACGGGGAGCCGGAGGCGCTCGCCCACGACCTGCTCAAGGCCGCCGCCGTCAACAGCGGCAACTGGACCGGCCTGTGGAGCGGGGTCCTGGACCGGCTGTGCGAACTGCCGCCCGAGACACGGGCACGGGTCGCCGACGGCCTCGTCACGCAGTACCACTCGGAGGAGGCCGGCCCGGCCGCCCGGAGCAACGCCCTGACGCTGCTCGGGATCGTCTCCCACGGACTGGAGCCCGACGAGCGGCTCACCGCGCAGCGCCTGAAGCAGCTCGACGACCTCTCCCGGCAGCACTCCTTCTGGTACGGATCACGGTACGAGGGCCTGGTCGAGGCCGAGTTGGCCGCGGGCCGCCCGCTCGCACCGGCCGTGGTGGCCGTCTTCCGGCGTACGGCCTCCAGCACCACCTACCGGGACGCCACCCTGACCAGAGTGGTCAGGCAGCTCACCCGGCCCGCCCTCAACGTCGGCGAGGAATGGGCCGAACAGGCCCTGAGGGACGCCGGGGACGACGCCGACTGGCAGGCCCTGCTCGCCCACTTCGCCACCGCCACCAGCGCCAAGCCCACCGCGAAGTGGGACGCACCGGCCCGCACGCTCGTCGACGCCCTCGGCGCCGACCGCGTCCGCGAGGCGGCCCTGACGTGGCTCGCCCTCGTCGGCCGCCCGCGCACCTTCCCCCTGACGGGCTGGGACTACGGGCCGGACGTCAACGCCGCCTACGACCCCTACAACGCCGACGCCCTCCGAGGCGTGGCCTGGCTGCTCTCCCTGCTCCCGCCCCACCCGGACACGGCCCGGGCCCTCGGCGCCCTCGTCGAGACCTCGCTCAGGAAGGTCGCCGGGCTCGGCCCGCGCAACCCCAAGGTCGCCAACGCCGGCGTCACCGCCCTCGCCCGCATCGACAGCGAGGCCGCGCTCGCCGAACTGGCCCGGCTCGCCACCCGCGTCACCTTCAAGGGCACGCTCAAGCTGCTCGACGGGGCCCTGGACGCGCGGGCCGAGGCGATGGGACTCGGCCGCGAGGAGATCGAGGAACTCGCGGTCCCCGCCTACGGGTTGACGGAGGTGGGACGGGCCGAGCACCGGCTCGGGGACGTCACGGGCCTGGTCGAGGTCCACGGCTCCAAGGCCGTGCTGAGCTGGCGCAACGCGACCGGCAAGGCGGTCAGGAGCGTGCCGGCCGCCGTCCGTCGGGACCACGCCGACGACCTCAAGGACCTCAAGGCGGCCGTCAAGGACATCGACAGGATGCTCTCGGCCCAGAGCGAGCGCCTGGACCGTCAGTTCCTGGCCCGGCGCACCTGGCCCTACGCCGCCTGGCGTGCGCGCTACCTCGACCACCCGCTGGTGGGCACCCTCGCCCGTCGCCTCCTGTGGAAGGTGGACGGCAGGACGGTCGGCCACGCCGAGGGCGCCCTGCGCACGCTCACGGACGACCCGGTGGACAGCGGCACCGAGGTCTCCCTCTGGCACCCGGTGGACCACGAACCCGCCGAGATCGTCGCCTGGCGCGACTGGCTGGAACGGCACGGCATCACCCAGCCGTTCAAACAGGCCCACCGCGAGGTGTACCTGCTGACGGACGCCGAACGCGCGACGGGCACCTACTCCAACCGCTTCGCCGCGCACTTCCTGCGCCAGCACCAGTTCCACTCCTTGGCGGCGGTCCGCGGCTGGCGCAACAAGCTTCGCCTCAGCGTGGACGACGAGGCGCCGCCGGCCATCCGTGAGCTGCCCCAGTGGGGCCTGCGCGCCGAGTACTGGATCGAGGGCGACGGCGGCGAGCACTACGAGGACATCACCGAGTCCGGCAGCTTCCTGCGCCTGCGCACCGACCAGGTCCGCTTCTACCCGATCGACGCCCCGGAGAACTCGGCGCACTGCTGCGGCGGTGAGTACCGCATGTGGCTGCGCGACGGCCAGGACCCGGTCGAGGCCCTGCCCCTGGACTCGATCCCCCCTCTCGTCCTCTCCGAAGTCCTGCGCGACGTCGACCTGTTCGTCGGCGTGGCCAGCGTCGGCAACGACCCCACCTGGCAGGACGGCGGCCCCGACGGCCGTTTCCAGGAGTACTGGACGTCGTACGGCTTCGGCGAGCTCGGCCAGAGCGCGGAGACCCGGCGCGTGCTCCTTGACCGCCTGATACCTCGCCTGGCCATCGCCGACCGCTGCACCCTGGAGGGCCGCTTCCTGCACGTGAAGGGCGACCGTCACACGTACAAGATCCACCTCGGCTCGGGCAACATCCTCCGCACCCCCAACGACCAGTACCTCTGCATCGTCCCGAAGTCCAGCGCGTCCGCCCCGCAGGCCGGATACCTCCCCTACGAGGGGGATCGGATGCTGGCGGTCATCCTGAGCAAGGCGATGATGCTGGCGGCCGACACGAAGATCACGGACCCGACGATCCTGAGCCAGCTGTAGTGGGGGCCTTCACGCGTCGATACCGTCCCTGACGAGTTCCCGCGCCACATCCGCCCGCGGCCCCGAGAGTTCGGCGGCGATGCGGCGGGCCCGTTCGGCGTCGGCCGTCACCGAGGCGGGCAGGGACGGTCTGTCGAGCAGCAGGCCGCGCCGCAGATGGGTCGGCGGGTGCGTCGCGTCGACGCTGTGGCCGCGGCGGGCACCCACGCGGCGCCGGCGTTCGACTTCCGACTCGGGGACCGAGTCCATGTGATCGGTCAACGCCTCCCACAACCCCTCGGCGTCGTCCGAGGTGGTCCGGCCCGACCCGCGCATACGCCTGCCGTTGGCCTCGCGGTACAGCGTCGTCTCCACCGACTCGATGACGTGGAGGCGATCCATCAGCCCGACCGCGGCCTCGGTGGATCCGGCGCGGGCGGCCGCGGCGTCGGCCAGGTACTCACTGCGGCGGGCGGAGCTGGAGGTCAGCAGGTCCAGGAGCAGCACGAGGCCCCCGATCAGCGAGCGAGGCACGAGGTACACCAGGTTGACGAGTGCCTCCACCAACGTCGGCTCCTGGATGGGCGACAGGTAGTAGTGCCATGTCGTCAACGACCTGTAGGCCGTTCCCACGACGGTCCCGTGCCGGGTGTCCCCGTTGGTGAAGTGCCCGAGTTCATGGCCCAGGAGGGCGATCCGCTGCTGCGGGGTCAGGACCTCCCACAACGGCAGCCCCAGCGTCAGCAGCCGACGACGGAGACCGAGGTGCGTCACGCTCGCGTTGGCCTGTGCGTCGACGACGACGATGTCCACGCTCCGGGTCCCCGACAGGGCGGCGACCTCGTCGATCAGCGCATACAGCTCGGGCGCGTCGTCCCGGGACAGGACGCGGGCGTGACCGGGCAGTCGGTTCAGACGCGGCCGGAGCGTCCAGGCCAGCGCCAACAGGAGCAGACCGGGCACCATGCCGATGCCGCCCCAGCCACCGACCAGGAACCAGACACCGCCCCCGACCAGCGCGGCGGTCACCCCGTGCACCATGAGCGCGATCACATAGGCCAGCACACCCGCTGCCGTACGCCCGTTCCAGTGCCGCTCGTCCCCGGTGCTCAGATCGGTGACCAGCCGCTCACCGTGGCGCTGCGCCATCCGGCGCCGCCGCCGCTCCAACCTGCCCGGCTTCTCCTCGTCCGCCCCCTGCGGATCCACGTTCCAGTCACAGGCCGAGCACCACACGGTGAACCGGCGATCGGCACGGATCTCCACCCCGCACTGCGGGCACGGCTGGACTGTCTGTTCCCCGGCGGCACGCATCGGCGCACCCTCCCCCTCCCGGCAGCCCCTCCCCAGAGGCTGCTGTGTACATGGCGAGGGGCAGTGGATCACAGTCGCGCGGACCTGGCCAACTCGCGTGGCACAGGCGCCGCCTCAGGCTCAGCAGCCACCCGTCCGACGCGTGGTCACGGCGATGTCGTCGAGACGGATGTCGTACGAGGACGGGGTCGGGTCGGCCTGGTACAGCTGCCAGCCGAGCTTCAGCTTGTCGAAGGCCGGGAAGCGGAAGTCGTCGGCCGTGCCGCCGTGTTCCTTCGTGGACACGGTCAGGTCGGACTGCTCGACGCCGTCGAAGTAGACCGTGACCCGGTTGTCCGTCGCGTCCAGATGGAACTCGACGCACTGCCACGCGCCGCCCACCGCCGGTGCGGAGGTCTTCCACGACGTCCAGTCGCCGGTGGGGCCGAGGTCGGAGCCGACGCCCCAGAAGTTGCCCCGGTCGGTGGGGGCGTACTGCCCGCCCAGGGGCCGGACGAGCGCGGGGGAGCCGGACCCGGACGCCTCGGCGATCGTCCAGTGCGCCCAGTCCGGGGCGGTCGGGAAGGCGTCCACCCGGATGCGCAGACGGGCCCAGTAGCTGTTGCCGGGGGCGGTCAGGTCGGGGAAGACGAGAAAGGCGCGGCCGTTGCCCTCGGTGTGGATCCGGAGTTCACGGCCGTGGCCCGTGCTGCTGGGGGCGACCGTCAGGGTGCCGTCGGCGGTGTCGGTGGTCCAGCCGTGGCCCTTCGTCACCGGGCCCAGGGGGAGACGGTCGAACGTCTCCCGGGCGAGGGTGCCGTGCGGGGTGGGGGCCGCCGAGGAGGAGGCGGGGAGCGCGAGCAGTACGGCCGCCGCGGCGGAGAGGGAGGCGGCGGCTTTCTTCAGGAAGGGCATGGGGCCAGTGTGCAACTGGAGTCACGCAAGTCCCAGGAGTCACAGGGGAGTTGGCTGGATCTCAGCCGCTCTTCGGCTGGCCTGCCTTGAGGATCTCCGCCACGTCCAGGGTGACCTTCGCGCCGATGGAGTCGGGGAGGGCGACGATCTCGCCGGGGGCGTGGACGCGGTGCGTCTCGTACGCGTCCTCAGTAGGGTCGGTGAGGACGTGGAGGCGCTGATGTTTACGGTCGACGATGACGTAGACCGGGATCTTCGCCTGGGCATAGGCAGTGACCTTGGCGCGCAGATCGTTCTGGTAGTTGCTGGAAGTCACCTCCAGGACGAAACGGAAAGCGATCGGGTCGTAGCAGTTGTTCTCGACCAGGTGATCCTCGAAATCTGCGTCGACGACCACGAGATCGGGGATCGCATAGTCTTCGGCGCCGGCCGGGAGCCAGAGCCCCACTCCTTCGAGGACCTCGGCTTCGTCGCCGTCCAGGCCGGCGGCGACAAAGGGGCGCCTCAACCGGGACAGAGCGCGGGCGTGAGCACCGTTGGAGGGCGGCGACACGACGATCAATCCTTCGATGATCTCGACGCGGTACCCCGGATTGCGGTCCATGAGTCGGTTGGCCGCCGAGATCAGCGGACGGTCGTCATGGGGCCGCTCGACGGATGCTGCGGACATCGCGTGCCTCCCGTGGGCTGGTGTCGAGAGCATCATCGTAGGCCGGACAGCCCCCGCGCGTCCTTCATGATCACGTTCACCCAAACGGGTTCCGCACGCGAGAGGGCCCCGCTTCCAAGGGAAACGGGGCCCTCACAGCCGTACCGAAAACGACCTCAGAACCGGCGCGTGATCAGCGCCTTCTTCACCTCGGCGATCGCCTTCGTGACCTCGATGCCACGCGGGCAGGCGTCCGTGCAGTTGAAGGTGGTGCGGCAGCGCCACACACCGTCACGGTCGTTGAGGATCTCCAGCCGCTGCTCCCCGGCCTCGTCGCGCGAGTCGAAGATGAAGCGGTGGGCGTTGACGATGGCCGCGGGACCGAAGTACTGGCCGTCGTTCCAGAAGACCGGGCACGACGACGTGCACGCCGCGCACAGGATGCACTTGGTCGTGTCGTCGAAGCGCTCGCGGTCCTCGGCGGTCTGGAGGCGCTCACGCGTCGGCTCGTTCGTGTCCTTCGTGATGAGGAAGGGCATGACGTCGCGGTACGCCTGGAAGAACGGCTCCATGTCGACCACGAGGTCCTTCAGGACCGTGAGGCCCTTGATGGGCTCGACCGTGATCGGCTTATCGGGGTTGATGTCCTTGATCAGCGTCTTGCAGGCAAGGCGGTTCTTGCCGTTGATCCGCATCGCGTCCGAGCCGCAGATGCCGTGGGCACAGGAGCGGCGGAACGTCAGGGAGCCGTCCTGGTCCCACTTGATCTTGTGAAGGGCGTCGAGGACACGCTCCTTCGGGTCGATCTCCAGCTCGAAGTCTTCCCAGACCGCTTCCGCCGAGACCTCGGAGTTGAAGCGGCGGATGCGGAAGGTGACCGTGATGTACGGAGAGTCGGCGAAGCCGGGCTCGGGTGCGCCGGCCGCGTCCGCCTTGTCCAGGGTCGGGGTTGCCATCAGTACTTACGCTCCATCGGCTGGTAGCGGGTCTGGACGACCGGCTTGTAGTCGAGACGGATGGACTCGACGCCGTCGTCGCCCACCTCGCGGTACGCCATGGTGTGGCGCATGAAGTTGACGTCGTCGCGATTCGGGTAGTCCTCGCGGTAGTGACCGCCGCGGGACTCCTTGCGGGCCAGGGCCGACACCGCCATGACCTCGGCGAGGTCCAGGAGGTTGCCGAGCTCGATGGCCTCCAGCAGGTCCGTGTTGAACCGCTTGCCCTTGTCCTGGATCGAGACGTTCCGGTAGCGCTCGCGCAGCTCCGCGATCTTCTCGACCGCCGTCTTGATCGTCTGTTCGGTGCGGAACACCATGACGTTGGCGTCCATGGTCTCCTGCAGCTCACGCCGGAGCACGGACACCCGCTCGGTGCCCGTCGACGCGCGCAGCCGCTCGACCTGCCCGACCACGAGCGACGCCGGGTCCTCCGGCAGCTCGACGTAGTCCGCCGTCTGGCTGTACTCCGCCGCCGCGATACCGGCCCGACGGCCGAACACGTTGATGTCCAGGAGGGAGTTCGTGCCCAGCCGGTTGGCGCCGTGGACCGACACACAGGCCACCTCGCCGGCCGCGTACAGGCCCGGGACCACCGTGGTGTTGTCCGACAGGACCTCACCCTCGACGTTCGTCGGGATGCCGCCCATGGCGTAGTGCGCGGTGGGCTGGATCGGGATCGGGTCCGTGTACGGCTCGATGCCCAGGTAGGTGCGCGCGAACTCCGTGATGTCCGGGAGCTTCGCGTCCAGCTGCTCCGGCGGGAGGTGCGTGAGGTCGAGGTAGACGTGGTCGCCCTCGGGACCGCAGCCGCGGCCCTCACGGATCTCCGTGTAGATGGAGCGGGACACGACGTCACGGGACGCGAGGTCCTTCATGACCGGCGCGTACTTCTCCATGAAGCGCTCGCCGTCCTTGTTGCGGAGGATGCCGCCCTCACCGCGGGCGCCCTCCGTCAGCAGGATGCCCATGCGCCAGATGCCGGTCGGGTGGAACTGGAAGAACTCCATGTCCTCCAGCGGCAGACCGCGGCGGTAGACCGCCGCCTGGCCGTCGCCCGTCAGCGTGTGCGCGTTCGACGTCACCTTGAAGAACTTGCCGGTGCCGCCGGACGCGTAGATCACGGCCTTCGCCTGGAAGACGTGGATCTCACCGGTCGCGAGCTCGTAGGCCACGACGCCCGCCGACCGCTTGACGCCGTCGACCTCGGTGATCAGCTGGTCCAGGACGTAGAACTCGTTGAAGAACTCCACGCCCTCCTTGACGCAGTTCTGGTACAGCGTCTGGAGGATCATGTGGCCGGTGCGGTCCGCGGCGTAGCAGGACCGGCGGACCGGGGCCTCGCCGTGGTTGCGGGAGTGACCGCCGAAACGGCGCTGGTCGATCGTCCCGTCGGGCGTCCGGTTGAACGGCAGGCCCATCTTCTCCAGGTCGAGGACGGCGTCGATGGCCTCCTTCGCCAGGATCTCGGCGGCGTCCTGGTCGACCAGGTAGTCACCGCCCTTGACCGTGTCGAAGGTGTGCCACTCCCAGTTGTCCTCCTCCACGTTGGCCAGCGCGGCGGCCATGCCGCCCTGCGCGGCGCCCGTGTGGGAGCGGGTGGGGTAGAGCTTCGTGAGCACGGCGGTACGGCTGCGCTTCGTCGACTCGATCGCGGCGCGCATGCCGGCGCCGCCCGCGCCGACGATGACGGTGTCGTACTTGTGGATCTTCATCAGGAATTCCTCAGCCCCGCGCCTAGCGGATGTTCGGGTCGAAGGTGAAGATCACCAGCGTGCCCAGCAGGATGGTGAACACCGTGGCGGTGTAGAGCAGGCCCTTGAGCCAGAGCCGGGTGTTCGCGCGCTCCGCGTAGTCGTTGATGACCGTGCGCAGGCCGTTGGCGCCGTGCAGCATCGCGAGCCACAGCATCAGCAGGTCCCAGACCTGCCAGAACGGGGACGCCCAGCGGCCGGCCACGAAGGCGAAGCCGATCTTGGAGACGCCGCCGTCGAGCACCAGCTGGATCAGCAGGTGGCCGAGGACCAGGACGACCAGCACGATGCCGGACAGCCGCATGAACAGCCAGGCGGCCATCTCGAAGTTGCCCCGCGTGGACTTGGGGGTCTTCTTGGTGCGCTTGCGCGGGGCCTCGATGAGGGGGGCCGGGTTGTCGACGTCGTAGAGGGACTCGCCCTCGACGGGGCCGATGCCGGACGCGGTCTTCTCGGTGATGGACATGCGCGTCAGCTCCCGAACAGTTCACGAGCGGCGTGACCGAGGACGGGGTAGATCGCCCCGATCATCAGCACGACCCACAGGCCTACGACCGACCAGAGCATCTGCTTCTGATAGCGGGGGCCCTTCGACCAGAAGTCGACGGCGATGACGCGCAGGCCGTTGAGTGCGTGGAAGAGGATGGCGGCGACGAGGCCGTACTCCAGACACGCGACGAGCGGGGTCTTGTAAGTGGCTACGACCCTGTCGTAGTCCTCGGGGGAGACACGGACGAGAGCGGTGTCCAGCACGTGAACGAACAGGAAGAAGAAGATGAGGACGCCGGTGACTCGATGAGCCACCCAGGACCACATTCCTTCCCGGCCGCGGTACAGCGTTCCAGCCGGCACGGAAGTCCCTCCGGGAGCGGGGATTGGGGCCGCCGGCTTGTGCTGTCGGTCTGGCCCGGCCGGGTACGGTCCACCGGCCCCCAGCATCGTAGCGATGCGCTGGCGCTGGGCCTGAGCCGGGACTGCCGGTGTGATCAAAGTGGCACGCGTTTGGGTGAGCGTTGGCGGGTTCTGGGGTGGTGTGTGCGGTTATTTGCCGGCTGCGGGCTCGTTGTGGCTGGTCGCGCAGTTCCCCGCGCCCCTGAGCGCGTCCACCAGCCGCCCTTTTGCAAGGCGACGCAGCTCATCCGCCGCCACCACCCGCTCCTCCTCCGGATCGTTTGTCAATCGTGACCGGATTCCTGCCAGTACGTGGTCCAGGGCTTCGCCCTTTGACAGGCCGTCCAAGCAGATGACGAACGAATGGCCGAACTTCGCCTCGTATGCCGCGTGTGCCGCGCTCAGGGCCATATGCGCGGCTTCGTACATTCCGTCCGGCAGCGCCGGCAGCGTCTCTCCCGCCAGGGCCTCCGACAGGTCGCCCGGCGACAGGTCGTACGCCGCCTCGTCGGACGCGGCCTGCAAGGAATCCAGGTCCGGGTACGGGCGGTGGTCTGCCACTCGGCGGGCCCAGCGGAGGCTGCGGAGGCAGGTGAGAAGGAGGTGGTGGGCTTCTTCGGGGGACGCGGTGTTGAAGGCGTCCAGCAGAGTCGGCGACCGTGGGGTGCGGGTCTGCTCGGGCAGGGCCGGTATGGCGACTCGGCCGGGAAGGTGTGTGGGCGTCACGTGTGTTTCGGCAGGGGAAGCTGTGTGAGGTGTTGCGTCACGTTATCGAGAGTGAGCATCACGTGTCCGACGGACAACCGAATTTCACCCGAACGGCAGAGTTTCGGAACGCCGGGTGGACACTTCCGGCCACCCTTCATGTCTAGGTTGGCGTCGTGAGCCAGCACAGGCGCCGGCCGTCGGCGGAGAAGGCACGGCAGACACGGCAGATGAGGACACGGGTGGTCGTCGCCGCGGCGGTGGCCGCGACCGTCGCCGCGGGGGTGGGGCTCGGGTTGTGGGCCTCCGGCGACGACGGCGACGGCGGGCCGGCGGGATCCGCGCGGCCGACGACCTCCGTCGGGGCCTCGGCGGCCTCGCCCGGCGCCTCCCGGGAGACGCCGAGTCCGTCTCCCACCCGCTCCTACCCCCTCTCGCGGACCCCGCGCACGATTCCCGCCGTCCAGGCGCACACCCCGGCGCGGGGCCCCGGCTGGCGGCCGCAGCGCGGGGCGCGGGTCGTGGTGAGCGACGCGGAACTGGCCGGGGAGGGGCGGCTGGTCGCGGGTGAGCTGGGGCTGACGTACGCGGGGGAACAGGGCGACGACAGGGACGGGGACCTGCGGCTGGCCCTCGACGACGGCGCGGGGGGCGATCCGGAGTCGTACACCATGACCGTGCGCGGTGGGCGGGTCAGCATCAGCGGGCCCGCGGACTCCGGGGTCTTCTACGGGACCCGCACCCTCAAGCAGGAAGTGCACGGCGGCGGTACGGCGCCGGAGGGCGTCGTGCGGGACGCGCCGGCCAAGGCGGTGCGCGGGTTCTCCCTCGACATCGCGCGCAAGCACTTCACCGCGGGCTGGATCGAGGACCGGGTCCGGGAGCTGGGCGACCTGAAGTTCAACCAGCTTCAGCTGCACTTCTCCGACGACCAGGGGTTCCGGATCGAGTCCGACTCGCACCCGGAGATCGTGTCCGCCCAGCACCTCACCAAGGCCGAGGTCCGGAAGATCGTCGCGCTCGCCGCCCAGCGGCACATCACCGTCGTACCCGAGATCGACTCACCCGGACACCTGGGTGCCGTGCTCGCCGCGCACCCCGAACTGCAACTGCGCAACGTCTCCGGCGTCGCCACGCGCGGCGCTATCGACATCTCCAAGGACGGGTCCGCCGCGATCGTCGACGATCTGCTCGACGAGTACGCCGACCTGTTCCCCGGTGTGCCCTGGCACCTCGGTGGCGACGAGTACCAGGCGCTGGTGGTGAGCGACCCGGAGGCGTCGTACCCGCAGCTGGCCGCCGCCGCGAAGGAGGCGTACGGGTCCGGCGGGACCGTCGCCGACCTCACCACCGGGTGGCTCAACGACCGCGCCGACACCGTGCGCGCCCACGACAGGACCCCGCAGGCCTGGAACGACGGCTTCTTCCGGGGTACGTCCGTGCAGCCCGACGCCGACATCCAGGTCGCCTACTGGACCGGCAAGGAGATCGGGGCGCGGCAGCCCGTGGAGTATCTGAGCGCGGGGCGCGAGCTGATCAACTACAACGACGAGTTCCTGTACTACGTCCTCGGACAGCCCAACAACTTCGTCTATCCGACGGGTCAGCGGATCTACGAGCTGTGGACGCCCCGGGTGGTGCGCGGCACGCTCGCGGTCCCGGCGAAGTACGACGACCGGATCCGCGGCGGGTACTTCGCGGTCTGGTGCGACCTCGCGAACTCCCAGACCCAGGACCAGGTCGCGGCCGGGGTCCGGCTGCCGCTGAGGGCTCTGGTCCAGAAGCTGTGGGACGCGGAGAAACCGGCTCTGTCCTGGACGGACTTCAAGGCGCTGGCAGATCGACTGGGCTGAGGGTGACGAGTGGACTTACGGCGTTGGCGAACCGTATCTTCCGCTTGCCGTGCGTAAGGCTCTGGGGAGGGCTGGGTGCGGCGTTCCGTTTTCTCAGTGCTCGGGGGACAGCCTCACCATGATCGAAAATCCGCGGGCCCAGCTCAACGCCGTACCGACCGCCTGGCTGCGGTCGCCGATCGGACTCGGGTGGGCCGCCGTCGCGGGCCTCGGTGTCGTGATCGCCACCGACCTGTTCGCGGTCTGGGCGGACGTCGTCATGCGCGACGTGACCGGCGACCTGGCGAGCGGCGCGGCGGTCGGCGACCGCGCCGACCGTGCGGACCGGCTCTACTCCGTCGCCGGCACCGTCCAGACGGCCGCGCTGCTCACGACCGCCGTCCTGTTCGTGTGCTGGTTCCACCGGGTGCGGGTCAACGCCGAGGTGTTCCGGCCGGACGGCCACAGCAAGACACGGAGCTGGGCGATCTGGGGCTGGATCGTGCCGATCGTCAACCTCTGGTTCCCGCGCCGGATCACGCTGGACATCTGGGACGCCAGCAGCCCCTGGGGCGCGCCCCGGCCGCACGGGCTCGTCAACACATGGTGGACGTTCTGGGTCATCTCACTGCTCTCCGGACGGGCCGCGTCCCGCGCGTACACCAAGGCCGACAGCGCCGAGGAGATCCAGGACGCGGCGGGCCAGATGCTGTTCGCGGACGTCGTCGACATCGTGGCCGCCGCGCTCGCCATCGCCGTCGTGCTGCGGCTGACGCGGATGCAGAACGAGAAGGTGCGGCAGGGTCCCGCCCCCGTCTTCGACTGAGGGACCGGCGGCTTCAGGGGCCGACCCCTGTCCCGGGCCGAGGGGCCGGCCCTCGTCGCTGCCGGGGCGGGTTCGCGTCTCCGTCCGAGGGGCTCGCCTCGTCTCCGCCGGTAGCCCCGGCCGCTGCCTCCGCCCGAAGGGCCTGCTCCCGTTTCGGTCTGGGGTGTCGGCCGGTGTTCCTGTCTGAGGGGGCTGTCGCCGTTTCGGTCTGGGGTGTCGGCCGGTGTTCCTGTCTGAGGGGGCTGTCGCCGTTTCGGTCTGGGGTGTCGGCCGGTGTTCCTGCCTGAGGGGCCCGTCCCCGCTCCCGCCTGAGGTGCCGGCCCTCGTCCCCGTCTGAAGGGTCGGCCCTCGTGCCCGTCTGGAGGGTCGGATTGTCCGATACGGCTGCGAACTGCCGTGCGACTGTGGTGTATTCGGCCCCGAGCCGCAGCCGAGACGCCGGGGGGAGCCGGGAATGGGCTACTGGGGGTATTTCGTCGTGGGCCGCAGTGAGCGGCCGCTCGGGGAGTTGGACGCGCTGGCGGGGGCCGAAGGGCTGAGCCTGCGGGCGGAGGCGTCCGGGGGGTGGCAGGTGTGGGAGTACCCGAGCGGGGAGGGGGATGTCGGGTCCATGAACTCCCTGGCCCGCGAGACCGGGGCGCCCGCGCTCTTCGGGTACGTGATGGACAGCGACTGTGTGGTCGTGGAGGCGGCCGGGCCCCGGAGCGGGGCGTGGACGACGTGTCTGGCGCGGGCCGCGATGGCCAAGTACATCGGCGCCGACGAGGAGGGCCTCACGCTGGAGGACTACTTCCTGGAGCCGCGGGACGCCGCCGAACGGGCCGTCTCCTGGGCCGAGGAGGCCGGGCACGCCGTGGCGGCCGAGCGGTTGGTGGAGGTACTGACCGCGGACCCCGACCCGTTGGCCGAAAACCTGTTCTTCCGGCTGCTCGACCGACTCGCCGTGGTGCCCCTGTGACACTCCGGCGTCGTCGCACGCAGTAAGGGGAAGTGCGGGCTCCGTCAGGGAAACCGCAGGCGAGGGAGGCGTGGATGAGTCTGGTGGAGCTGATCGCTCAGGCCGACGAACGCGGACTGGCCGCCAGCGGGTTGGCTTGTTTGGACCGGTGCGTGCCCCTGCTGGGCGGTGACGACGAGCTCCTGAGACCGCTGTGGGCGAGCCTCGCCGACACCGGCGACTGGGGCGCGGGCCTGGAGGTCGCGCGCGGCAAGCTCGGGGGCGGGGAGGACGTCTCCGAGGACGAGGCCGCCGTGCTCGCCCGCCGGATGCTCGACGCCGCGCCCGCCACGCCGGACGCCGCCGAGGTGCGGGTGTGGGCCGACGCCTGCTCCGTCGCCTCGCTCCAGATCCACCGGCTCCTCGACCCCGCTGCCGACGACGCCTCGCTCGACGCCCGCCGCGAAGGCCGCACGGAGGGCATGCCCCCGCTCGTCGCCGCCGAACTGCGCCGCCAGGTCACCGTCCTGGAGGTACTCGCCGGGCACGGCACGGCGGGGTTGCGTCGGGCGCTGGAGGTGTCGGTGGAGGGGCGACGGGTGTTGCGGGCGGTGGTGTCGCGGCGGGCTCGGGGGCGGAGTTGATGGTCTGAAGGGTGAGTGGGTCAGCCACCTGACCACCCCGCCACCCGACCACCCCGCCACCCGACCACCCCGCCACCCGACCACAGTGAGGCTCAGAGGACCAGCCACTTCACCACCGCATCGCCGTACTGCGCCGTCTGCCCGTAGAACGCCGTGAGATCCCGATGGGCCGCCGCGAACGCGCAGCGCAGTTCCGGCTCCGCGTCCTGGCCGTCGTACGGCTTCAGCAGGTCGACGCGCGCGTTCCGCCACAGGGCCTCGAAGTCGGCGGTGGCGAGATAGGCGGCGACGCGGTTCGTCTGGGCCGCGGTGAGCAGCAGGAACGGCGGTGCCGTCGGGTCGGGGTGCGATATCGGTCGGCCCCCCATGACCACCTGCGTGTGCGGGCCCTCGCCGGTCAGGGTGCCGGCGTACAGGCGCTCCTGGTCGAGGTAGCCGCCGTCCAGCACCTCCTCCCGGTGGCGGCCGATCCGCTCCCGTACGGCGTCCCAGTCGTCCTCGAAGAGCTTCTCCAGCCAGGCCGGGCTGTTGCGCAGTGCGGCGGGCGGAATGGCGCGGAAGTGGAAGTACATGCTCATCAGTGACAGGAGCGCACGGGAAGGGCGAACCGTCACTCCCGGGCAAAACGCGCACCTGGGAGGGGACTGTGCCCGTCGTGGGGCGGAGGTGGGGCGGTCCTGCGCCGGTATCGGGAAGGGGCCCGGAATCGGGTGACGAACCGGCTCCCCCGCACGCTCTTGGGGATGTGACGACCCATGTGACGACACAGCAGGTGACCAGGCCCCCGGCGGCGACCAAGCCGATGCGGTGGGCGGCGGACGCGGTGGCGACGATGCGCGAGGGCGCGCGGGTGCGGCTCGACTACTCGGCGCAGAGTCTGTGGCGCGTCGACCGGATGGTCGAGGACCTGCGGCGCGAGGGCACGCCGTACGACGCCGTCGAGGCGGTGCTGCGTGGCTTCGGCGCGTACGCGGGTGAGGTGATCGCCCGTCAGTCCGGTGCCGAGTGGTGGACGAGCGGGGGTGACCACTGGATCCGTACGCCCGACGGGCTGCTGTGGGATCCGATGGACGAGGCCCGGCGGTGTTTCGCCGGTCACGGGTCGCTGCGGTTGCTGTGCCGGGACGCGACGGGTGCCGCCCGGCCGTGAGGGCGGGTTCCTGAGCGGCTTCCCGGGACGGCCGGGATCCCGGGCAGTGGGGGGCCCGGCCGTCGATCCGGCGGTTCCGGTGCCCTACGGCGCCAGCACCTGGCCCAGCCGCGCGTCCGTCGGTGTCGCCAGTGCGGTCTTGCTGTAGATCACCGCGTCCGCGTACCCGAGGCCCGTGCTGTTGCTCGGCAGGTGGAGGAGGATTCCGTCGCCGGTGTCCTCGTTGTCGGCGCCGAGGGTGAGGTCGGCGCGGCCGTAGCCGGAGAGGTCGGTCAGGGAGACCGAGGAGCCGAAGCGGTCGTCGGTCTCCGTGGACCCGGGGATGCCCGAGGTGTCCTGCGAGACCGCCACCGAGCCGGAGCCCGTGAGCCCCGACGCCGTGCCCCTGACCAGGATCGCGTTGCCCGCGTTGGTGCGGTTCACCCCGTCGCGGACCAGGTCCTCGCCCGGGGCGCCCGCGAGGACGTCCGCGTAGCCGTCGGCGTTGTGGTCGCTGACGGAGACCGAGCTGCCGAGCGCGTCGCCGGACTCGTCGCCGCCGGGGACGGACGCCGTGTCCTGGTGGATCACCGTCATGCCGGTGGTCGTGAAGCCGGTCGAGGTGCCCGGCACCATCGTGATCTGGCCGCCCGGCTTTCCGCCGGACTCGGAGGCGACCGGCTGGCCGATGACGATGTCGTCGTAGCCGTTGCCGTTGACGTCACCGGCGGCGATGGACCGGCCGCCCTTGACGGAGAGCACGCCGGCCTTGGTCAGTCCGGTCGCCGAGCCCGCGAAGCGGACCACGCGGCCGATGCCGCCGGTGTCACGGTAGTTGAGGGCGACGTCCGCGTAGCCGTCCCGGTTGAAGTCGCCCGTCGCGGCGTCCAGGTAGGCGACCGCGCCGGTGGCGGAGGTGAGCGTGCCGTACGTGTACTTTCCGGCGCCCAGTCGCGCGTTCCAGTTGCCGCCCCTTCCGGCGCCCGCCGAGAAGACGTCGGCCTTGCCGTCGCCGTCGAAGTCACCGACGGCGACCGTCGAACCGAGCTTGGCACCGGCCGCCGTGACACCCGAAGTGGTGTACGAGAAGCCGGTGTTCAGCGCCGGTCCGTACATCACCGTGACGTTGCCCCGGTCGGCGTTGCCGCTGGTGTCGTCCTCGCCGGGGGAGCCGACGGCGAGGTCGGCGTAGCCGTCGCCGTTGACGTCGCCCCAGGCGGTCGAGGCACCGAAGGCGTCACCGGTCTCGGAGGAACCGGGGACTCCCGCGCTGTTCTGGGTGAGCGTCACCTTCGCGGCCGTGACAGGCCCGTTGGCGCTGCCCGGCACCACCTTCACCGCGTTCGCCTTCGGTACGCCCGCGACCAGGTCGGTCACGCCGTCCCGGTTGTAGTCGGAGGTGGGGAGGGCGTGCGAGACACCCGGCGTCTTCGCGAGCGTGGCGATCGTCGACAGCTTCGCGTAGAGGTTGGCGCCGGGGCAGGCCGTGGCGTTGGTGTCCCGGTGCCCGAAGACCCGGGGCAGAGTGATCGAGGCGCCCTTGGCGACCTTGTTGCCGTCGACGCCGGCGTCGCTGCCGGAGACCAGGGTGACCTTGCCGGTCGGGTCGATGCCGTACATCCCGAACTTCCACGCCACGATCCGCGCGATGGCGTCGAGCGCGGCCTCGCTCGGCTCGGCGCTCTCGTAGTTGCCGATGTACGAGATGCCGACCGTGTTCGTGTTGAACCCGATGTCGTGCGCGCCGGTGACCGGCAGGTCCATGCCGCCGCTGCGGCCCTCGAAGATCTGGCCGCACTTGTCGACGACGAAGTTGTAGCCGATGTCGTAGTAGCCGCGCGCGAAGTGCTCCTGCTGGATGGAGCGCAGCCGGGCCCGGGAGTCGGCGCAGGACAGGGTGTTGTCGCTGTCCATGCCGGTGTGGTGGATGACGGCGGCCTTGATCTCGGTGCCGTAGCCGGGTGTGCCGTCGTAGTCCGTGGAGGCGCCCCACTCGGCCTGGGTGATCACCGGGGGCTTCACGACCGTGGAGGGGCGGGGTGCCGGGACGGTGGAGGTGGGGGAGGGGGACGCGGAGGGGGAGGCCGACTCGGAGGGAGTGCCGCTCGGAGTCTGCGTGACCGTCTCCGCCGGGGTGGCCGTGGGGCTGTCGGTCGCCGTCGGCGTGCTCGTCGTCACCGCCACGGGCGTCTGGGTCTCCGCCACGAACGCCGCCGGTTCCACCCCGCTGCCCTCGGGATCCGTACCGGGGTCGAGGAGCTTGACGTCCATCCCGGCCGGCTGCCCACCCGCCTCCGTGCCGTCGGCGTTCACGACCCGCACCTCGACACCGTCGGAGTCACCGGTCCACAACGACTCCGTACCGCCCCGCAGCGCGGCCCGCTCGCCCTCGGCCCCGTCGGCCTGGCTCGGGTCGTCCTGGAGCTTCCGCCAGCCCGACCATCTGCCCGACTCGGCGTCCCGGGTGCGCACTTCGGCCGTGCCCGGGGACTTCGCGTCGGGGTTGTCCCAGGTGACGAGGACCGCGCTGAACCGGTCCGTCTCCCGCCGGTCGAGCCCCTTGCGGCCCGAGCCCTCGCTCTGGAGCCTGAGCGTGTGGACGGCCGACTCACGGCCCCCGGCCCTGCTGTCGGACTGCGCTCCCGGATCGGCCATGGCGTACGTGGCGATGCCCGCACCGCTCAGGACGACGGCCCCGGCGGTGAGCCAGGCCCGTCTTCCGAGACTGAGCGGTCTGTACGCACGGCTGTTGCGAGGACTCAAGAATCCCACCCCTGAAAGATGAACACGGTCGTATCGGCCGCCACTTGGGCAGCACCTACAGACAGCGCGCAGCTTTGGCCAAACATCACGCGTTGCGTGACCGACGACGTACGAGAAAACAAAAGGTTGCACGGAGCCTGTGAGGCATCTGTGTGGGAAGGGCCACGCCCGTGACCCGTGATGTTCCCGGGGCGGCATCCGCTGGGACAGCGGGGAGTGCAAGCCGAACGAAGGGGTGGGGCCCATGGAGAAGCAGGCCGAACGGGTGCTGTGCGCGAGCGGGATGCGGGGGCGGGCGGCCGAGTTCGTCGCCCGGGTCACCGCCCGCAACCGGCTGCCGCTGGACTACTCCGTGGCCAGTCTGCGGGTCGTCGACTTCCTGGTCGACGGGTTGCGCAAGGGGGGTGCCGACCGGGAGCGGGTGAGCGGGCCGCTGCTCGCGCTGGGTGCCTACGTCGGTGAGGTGCTGGTGCGCCGGGCGGGTGCGGTGTGGGTCGATCTGGACGAGGCGCAGCGCGGGTACTTCGGTCAGCCGGTCGGCGTCCGGATGCCCGACGGCCGGGTCTGGAACCCCCTCGGCAAGGTCCTCAACCGATTCGAGGCGGGCGGCCCCGAGGAGTCCCTGCAGACCTTCTATCTGACCCTGCACGGGCGGGTCCGGCGAAGGAGCGCGGCGTGAGGCGGACCGTCGACGTCGCGTACGGCATGGGCTGGGGCGGCGGGTCCGTCCTCGGGCCGATCGGCCCCGAGGAGGCGGCCGCGCGGGACGCGGCGGGGCAGCCGTACGCCGTCGTACTGCGGCAGACCGGCAGCGCCGAGGTCGTCGTGGCGCAGGTGGCGCCGGCGCGGAACCACCTCGGCGTCGCGGTGTACGACGCCCAGGGGCGGCGCTTCCTGGAGGTCGACCTGCGGCAGCTGGACGCGGACCGGCTCTTCCTGCGGCGCCGGAGTGCGTGGGTCTACCCGGACGACCTGGCGCCTGAGTTCGCGCCGGACGCGGGGCGGGTCACGGTGTCGCTGTGGCCGGACGGGCGGGGCTCCGAGGCCGTCGAGCCGCAGGGCGACAAGGGTGGCTCGCGGCACACGGTCGCCCGGGTGCCGGACGGGCAGCGGTGGTTCGAGGTGCCCCGGTTCGGGTGCTGGGAGCGGCTGTTCGCGCCGCTGGGCATCGAGGGCGCGGACCGCGTCGAGCTGCGGGAGATCACGGACGTACCGCAGGGCGAGACCGTCGAGCCCAACTGGCGGGCACCCGAAGGGATGCGGCCCCGGTATCTGGCCGAACTGTTCGTCGCGGGCACCCGGTTCTCGTCGCCCGACGGCGAGTACACCGTGCGCGAGCCGATCGAGGCGGGGACGCTGCTGCTGCCCAGCGGGCGGCTGGTGGCGAAGGACCCCACGTACGGGGCGAGCGACGAGGACGCCGGGTTCACCGCGACGGTGGCGCCCGGGAGTTACCCGGTGCAGATCGCCCGCGCCGCCGCCAAGTTCGAGGAGTACGTCGCCGCGCGCGTCCTGGTCTCCGACCGGCCGGCCGTGCGCTGGGAGGCCGCGCTGCTCGACGGGCAGGACGAACGGCTGCTGGGCGAGGGCGAGTTCTACGGCTTCGGGGTCGACGCCGGTACGGCCGCCTTCACCGACGCCACCGCCGCACCCGACCTCGGGCGCCGGTACTGGGACGACCTGGTCGCCGGTACGCAGGTGGAGGACGTCCACGGTGTCGCGGTCGTCGACGACCCGGCGAACGGCACCAATCTCGTCGCCTACCCGAGCGGCCGGGGCGACGGCTCCTACCCGGTGTGGGTGGGCCGGGACCGGGAGGGCGAGGTCACGTGCTTCGTGGCGGACATGCTGGTCCTGCACCGGGCGGAGCCGAGCACGGCGCACGCCGTCACCTGACCAGGCCGTGGACGCGGTGGATCCGGGGAAGCCCGCCGCGTCCACGGCCGTCCCCGCGACACGCGGGGCGCAGTGACACATCTGGGACGTCCGGCGCTGTTGACCGTGGGGGAACACCCGCAGGGGCGGTCATGCAGAACAGTGCCGGACCGCCACGAACCGGTACGGACGAGGACAGTTCTTGGGTCGAGGAGGGGAACCCCGCCGAGTGCAGGCGTACGACGGGGAGCTTGGCGCGGCCGTCGCGCGGGCCCAGGAAGGCGACGAGGCCGCCTTCGCGGTCGCGTACCGGCTCGTGCAGCCCGGCCTGCTCGGCTACCTCCGCGGGATCGTCGGCGAGGACGCCGAGGACGTGGCCTCCGACGCCTGGCTGGAGATCGCCCGCGACCTCGGCCGGTTCAAGGGCGACGGGGCCGGCTTCCGCGGCTGGACCGCCACCATCGGCAGGCACCGGGCGCTGGACCATCTGCGCCGGCTGAAGGTGAGGCCCCGGTCGGCGGCGCTGGAGCAGGACGTACTGGATCTGCCGGGCCCGCACAGCACCCACGACCAGGCGCTGGAGTCCATCTCCACGGACCACGCCCTGGAGCTGGTCCGGGGCCTGCCCCGCGATCAGGCGGAGGCCGTGTTGCTGCGGGTGGTCGTCGGTCTCGACGGCCCCGCCGCCGCCCGCGTCCTCGGCAAGCGGCCGGGCGCGGTGCGTACCGCCGCCTACCGAGGGCTGAAGCGGCTGGCCCAGCAACTGGGCGTGGAGAGTGTGACGGATGACGATCCCCGGACGCTGGGGGAGTCGAAGCAGTGAAGGACGACGACGGCGGCAGGCCGGACAGGGACAGGGACGGGAACGGGCATGGGTGAAGGGCGGAGCGGCGGCGGGGTCCCCGGCCGTCGGCATGTGCACCCTGGCGGTACCGGTTCCCCGAACGCAGACGGGGCCGACGGCCTGGAGACGCTGCTCGCCGCCGCCATGCGCGAGGACGCCGCCCCGCGCGCGAACCGCGCCGGTGACGAGGGCGAGCGGCAGGCCCTCGCCGCGTTCCGGGCCGCCCGCGACGCCGGGGCGCACCGGGCCCGCACCCGACGCCGGGACGACTGGCGGCCCCGGGAGCAGCGCCGGCTGTCCCGTTCGCTGCGGACCACGCTCTCCGTGTTCCTGGCGAGCCTCACCCTCGGCGGCGTCGCGTTCGCCACGATCGGCACGGGCGGCTCGTCGCCCGAGGCCGAGAAGAAGGACCCGCCCCGGCCGGGGACATCCGCGCCCGTACGGCAGCCAAGCACCACGGCCCCCACCGCCGAAAGCCCTTCCGCACAGCCCGACCGCCCGGTCACCGCCCAGGACACCGAGGCCCACTGCCGCTCCTACGAGAAGGTGCGGGGCCGCGGCAACGCGCTGAACTCCACGGCCTGGCAGCGGCTCGTGGACGCGGCGGGTGGTGAGGGGAACGTCGCGCAGTACTGCGCCGACCAGCTGGCACAGGGCGAGAAGGCGGACAAGCCCGGCAAGAGCGAGAAGAACGCCGACAAGACGGCAGGCAAGAAGAAGCAGTAGCCCGGCAGGACCCCGTGGCCAATGCAACGGCCGGGGCCGCCACCCCCCACAGGAGAGGCCCCGGCCGTCGCGCGGCACGGGCCGCGCGGCGACCCGTATTTCCTACAGCGCCATGGATGCGTTTTCTGTCACACCGGGGGAGTACCCACCCCGTCCCGAGGTAGTTGCATCTTGTACGGACATGGACGAGCAGCGGTTTCAGGTCGTAACGTGCCTTTCGCGCCGAGCGCGGAAGCGAGAGATCACCGCAATCGCAGGCGGCCTCGGGGCCGCGACCATCGACTGAGGAACCATGCGTGCTGGGGGATGACGCGGAGCTGACCGCCGCGGTGCTTGCGGCACAGGACGGGGACGAGACCGCGTTCCGGACTGTGTACCGCGCCGTGCACCCGCGGCTGCTCGGATACGTCCGGACGCTGGTCGGTGATCCGGACGCCGAGGACGTCGCCTCCGAGGCGTGGCTGCAGATCGCCCGGGACCTCGAGCGGTTCAGCGGGGACGCGGACCGCTTTCGCGGCTGGGCCGCCCGTATCGCCCGTAACCGCGCCCTGGACCACATACGTATGCGTGGCCGCCGTCCCGCCATCGGCGGCGACGAGACCGAGCTGACCGGGAAGGCCGGCGAGTCCGACACCGCGGGCGAGGCCATGGAGGCCCTGGCCACCGACAGCACCCTCTCCCTCATCGCCCGTCTTCCGCAGGACCAGGCCGAGGCCGTCGTGCTGCGGGTGGTGATGGGCCTCGACGCCAAGACCGCCGCCGAGACGCTGGGCAAGCGGCCGGGGGCCGTACGGACCGCCGCGCACCGGGGTCTGAAGAAGCTCGCCGAACTGCTCGGCGCCGATCTGGAAGCGGACGGTGTGCTCGACGCGCTCCCGCCTCAGCGAGAACCGCACACTCGTGCGGTGACGTCCGCGAGTGTGACGCATACGCGTCCGCGGACGCAGAAGGACATGTGATGGCCGACAAGCAGTACGGGTGGCTGGACCGCGAAACGGCGGAGCGTTTGCTGCGCGGCGAGTCACTGGACAACGCTGTCGACGCCGCCGACCGCGACGAAGCCGAGCGTCTCGCCAAGACCCTCGGCGCGCTCTCCGTGGAACCCCCGATGAGCAGCGCCGAACTCCCCGGCGAGGCCGCCGCTCTGGCCGCCTTCCGCAAGGCACGCGCGACCCGCGGCCCGGCTGCCGCCGGATCCGACCATCCCCTGCCCGCCGACCGAACCCACCCGGCCGGGGGCACGCCCGCCGCGGGCGCCCCCTCGCCGACCGCTGCCACAGGTCAGACCCCGTCGGCCGCCGGCTCGGGGCACACGTCGACGGCTGCCGCTTCAGGGCCCGCCTCGTCGACTGCTGCCTTCGGCCGGACGCAGTCGGCTGACGCTGTCGGCCACGCCTTGCCGGCGGCCGACCTCGGTCGCACCTTGTCCGGCGCTGCGCCGGGTAACGCCCCGTCGGGCAGCCCCTCGAGGCCCGCCCCGTCGCCCGCCGGCTCAGGGCACACGTCGACGGCCGCTGCCTCAGGTCATGTCTCGCCGTCCGCCGTCTCCGGTCACACCTTGTCCGGCGCTGTGCCGGGTCACGACCCGGCGGCCGGTGCCTCAACTCACCCCCGGTCGGCTGCCCCCTCCGGTCACCCCCGGTCGGCTGCCGCCCCCCGACACATCCCCTCCGCCGCCCCCGGCGGCACCCCCTCCACCGACGCCGGGCTCATCCGCATCGGCGCTCCCGGTCACCGCGCCCCGCGTTCCCGTCACCGGCGGCATGTGCGGTTCGGGGTGGCGGCTGTGGTTGCGTTCGGGATGGTCGGTGGGGTGGTTGTCGCGGCTGCGACCGGGGTGCTGCCGAAGCCGTTCGGGGAGGACGGGCCGCGGCCCGGCGCGTCGGTGTCGGCCGCGGTGACGCCGGACCGTCCGCTGGTGTCGCCGTCGCCGGACGGTGCCGCGGAGGGTGAGCCGACGCCCGAAGGCTCCGCCGGTGCCTCCCCCGATCAAGGCACCCCGCGTACCGACGCGGGCGGCGCTCCGAGCGCCGACCCCGACGGACACGGCCGGACGGGCGACTTCGGCTCCTGGTGGGACGGGGCCCCGTCGGCCTGCCGCGACATCCGTGACGGCAAGCGGCTGTCCACCGACCGCAGACGCGCCCTGGAAGGGCTGGCGGGCGGCTCCACGCGCGTGTGGAAGTACTGCAACGACGTACTGAAGACCTCCGACGGTCAGGCCGGTCGGGAAGACGACCGCAAGGACTCGGACAAGGACCAGGACGGCCCGGGCGGTGACGACGACAGCCACCAGGGAGCCCCCGGCGGCAACGGTCACGGCAATGGCCACGGCCACGGCAACGACCACCACCAGAACGGGGGCCTCTCCACCCCCTCGCCGTCCCCGTCGGACGACACCACGCTTCAGCCGAAACGCGCCGCCGCCGTTCCCGAACCGTCGCCCAACCCGTCGTACTCCGCCCTGTGACCTGTACGTCCCCAGGGTGGTGAACTTTTTTCGCGACGGGTGTGACATTTTCGGCCGCGGTGGCGCTGAGATGAGTGAGCCGACTGGTCATCGGCCGTCGCACAGAGCCGGGGTTCCCCCCGTACTCACGGCTCGTGCACCTCGGCGCGGGCGGGACACGTTCCCCCGGTCCCGCCCGCGCCCCACAGGTCACCAGTGCACGACGACCTTGTCGCCGTTGCGCACCTCGTCGAACAGCTCCGCGATCGCCGCCTCGTCCCGCACGTTGACGCAGCCGTGCGAGGCGCCCGCGTAACCCCGGGCCGCGAAGTCGGACGAGTAGTGCACCGCCTGGCCGCCGCTGAAGAACATCGCGTACGGCATCGGTGAGTCGTAGAGCGTCGAGACGTGGTGGCGCGACTTCCAGTAGACGCTGAACACGCCTTCCCTGGTCGGTGTGTACTCCGAGCCGAACCGCACCGGCACCGTGGTGACGGTCCGCCCGTCCACCATCCAGCGCAACGTCCGGCTGGACTTGCTGATGCACAGCACCCGGCCCGTCAGACAGCGCGCGTCCGGCTTGTCGGCCGGCTGCCCGCCCATCAGGTACAGCTCCCACTTGCCCGGCTCATGGGTCATCCTCAGCAGCCGCTGCCAGGTGACGGAGTCGGTCTCACCGGTCTTCGGCAGCCCACGCTTGCCCTGGAACCCCTTGACGGCCTCCTCGGTCGTCCCGTCGTACGTCCCCGTCGGCCCCTCGAAGATCCAGGCCACCTGTCGCAGCCGGGCCTGCAGCTCACGGACGTCACGGCCGGTGTCGCCGGGGGAGAGGAGCACCTTCGGCGGGGTCTTCGTCGGCTCGGCACCGGGCTTGTCGTCCTCCGCGCCGGCCGAGGACGAGGGGGAGCTCTTGGGCAGCTCGACCCGCACCGGGCTCTTCCCGTCGCCCTCCGCCGCCTGCACGGTGCAGCCGCCCACGGCCGCCACCGCCACCAACGCGGCGATCACTCTCCTCATGCCCTCTGTACGCATGCCCGCCCCCGCCTTCTCACCACTCGTGTCACCAGAGATGGCTTCCCGCGGATGACTGGTTGCGAACGGCACGGCATTGTTGTGAGGAACCGGCGAGTGATTCCTCAGCGGGAGGCGGCACACCATGGCGCGCGAGTCGGAGTCCGGACTGCCCATCGAACCGGTCTACGGTCCCGGGGCCCTGGACGGCTGGGACCCCGCGGAGAAGCTGGGCGAGCCGGGCGCGTACCCCTTCACCCGTGGCGTCTACCCGTCGATGTACACGGGCCGGCCCTGGACCATGCGCCAGTACGCCGGCTTCGGTACGGCGACGGAGTCCAACGCCCGCTACCGGCAGCTGATCGCCCACGGCACGACGGGCCTGTCGGTCGCCTTCGACCTGCCGACCCAGATGGGCCACGACTCGGACGCCCCGATCGCCCACGGCGAGGTCGGCAAGGTGGGCGTGGCGATCGACTCGGTCGACGACATGCGGGTGCTGTTCGACGGGATCCCGCTGGACCAGGTCTCGACGTCGATGACGATCAACGCGCCCGCGGCCCTGTTGCTGCTGATGTACCAACTGGTGGCGGAGGAACAGGGCGTACCGGCGCGGCAGCTGACGGGCACGATCCAGAACGACGTGCTGAAGGAGTACATCGCGCGGGGGACGTACATCTTCCCGCCGAAGCCGTCGCTCCGGCTCATCGCCGACATCTTCAAGTACTGCCGGACCGAGATCCCGAAGTGGAACACCATCTCGATCTCCGGCTACCACATGGCGGAGGCGGGGGCCTCGCCCGCGCAGGAGATCGCCTTCACGCTGGCCGACGGCATCGAGTACGTCCGCACGGCGGTGGCGGCCGGAATGGACGTCGACGACTTCGCCCCGCGTCTCTCCTTCTTCTTCGTGGCCCGTACGACGATCCTGGAGGAGGTCGCCAAGTTCCGTGCGGCCAGGCGTATCTGGGCCCGTGTGATGCGGGACGAGTTCGGCGCGGAGAACCCCAAGTCCCTCATGCTGCGCTTCCACACCCAGACGGCCGGGGTCCAGCTGACGGCCCAGCAGCCGGAGGTGAACCTGGTCCGGGTCGCCGTCCAGGGCCTCGCGGCGGTACTCGGCGGCACGCAGTCCCTGCACACGAACTCCTTCGACGAGGCGATCGCGCTGCCGACGGACAAGTCGGCGCGGCTGGCTCTGCGTACCCAGCAGGTCCTGGCGTACGAGACGGACGTGACGGCGACGGTCGACCCGTTCGCGGGGTCGTACGTGGTCGAGAGGATGACGGACGACGTGGAGACGGCCGCCCTCGACCTCATGCGCAGGGTCGAGGACCTCGGCGGCGCGGAGGCGGCCATCGAGCACGGCTTCCAGAAGAACGAGATCGAGCGCAGCGCCTACCGCATCGCGCAGGAGACGGACGCGGGCGAGCGGGTCGTCGTGGGCGTCAACCGCTTCCGGCTCGACGAGGAGGAGCCGTACGAGCCTCTGCGCGTCGACCCGGCCATCGAGGCCCAGCAGGCCGAGCGGCTGGCCGTGCTGCGTGCCGAGCGCGACCGGCGGGCGGTGGACTCGGCCCTGGCGGCCCTGAAGAAGGCCGCCGAGGGGGAGGACAACGTCCTGTACCCGATGAAGGAGGCGTTGCGGGCCCGGGCGACCGTCGGCGAGGTGTGCAACGCCCTGCGGGAGGTCTGGGGGACATACGTTCCGGCGGATGCGTTCTAGCGTGCGACACTCGCTTTCATGTTCGGTGTCATCGACCTCCCCACCTATCTCGCGGGCCTTGTCCTGATCGTTCTCCTCCCCGGGCCCAACTCCCTGTACGTGCTCTCCGTCGCCGCCCGGCGCGGGGTGCGGGCGGGGTACACGGCGGCGGCCGGGGTGTGGTGCGGGGACGCCGTGCTGATGACGCTGTCGGCCGCGGGGGTCGCCTCGCTGCTCCAGGCCAACGCCGTGCTGTTCGGGATCGTGAAGTACGCGGGCGCCGGGTATCTGACCTGGCTGGCGGTCGGGATGCTGCGGGCCGCGTGGGGGATGTGGCGGGCGCGAGGGGAGGCGGCCGCGGTCGCGGAACCCGGTGCCGCCGATGAGCGGCCCTACCGTCGTGCCCTGGTCATCAGCCTGTTCAACCCCAAGGCGATCCTGTTCTTCGTCGCCTTCTTCGTTCAGTTCGTCGACCCCGGGTACGCGTACCCGGCCCTGTCCTTCGTCGTGCTCGGTGTGCTCGCGCAGTTCGCGAGCTTCCTGTACCTCACCGCGCTGATATTCAGCGGGACGAGGCTGGCGGACGCGTTCCGTCGCCGGAGGCGGCTGTCGGCGGGGGCGACATCGGCGGCGGGAGCGCTGTTCCTGGGGTTCGCGGTGAAGCTGTCGCTCGCGAGCGGTGTGTGACTAGAGGCCCAGTCGCGCCGTGTACTCCCCGAGCCCTTCGGCCGTCTCGCCCGCCCAGCCCACGTAGCCGTCCGGGCGGATCAGGAACAGGCCCGCTCCGTACGACGCCTGCGCATCCCCCTGTACGACCTTGACCGCCCCCGGCACCTCCGGCGCCTCGCTCCCCACCGCCACCAGCGTCCAGTGCGGTCCCCGGAACGCGTCGAAGAGACGTGTCCCGTCGAGCAGTCCGTCCGGAGCTCGGTCGCCCGCTCCTACCCCGGTCGGTGTCGCCCTGGTCTCCTGGGTGAGGGACGAGTCCCGGTACCCCAGCCCCAGCTGACGGGTCGCGTCACCGCGTCGGGTCTCCCCGCGGTGGACGCTCGCCGACAGGCCGAGCATGTCCGCGGCGATGGGGCGCCGCTCCTCCTCGTAGGTGTCCAGCAGCGTCGCCGAGGCATCGCCCCGCAGTACCGCGCCCAGCTTCCAGCCCAGGTTGTAGGCGTCCTGGACGCTGGTGTTGAGGCCCTGCCCGCCCGCCGGTGAGTGGACGTGGGCCGCGTCGCCGGCGAGGAGGACCCGGCCCGAGCGGAAGCGGTCCGCGAGGGCCATGCGGGGGCGGAAGTCCGAGGTCCAGCGGACCTCCGTCACATCGGAGGCGTCGAGGTGGGAGCGGGCGGCGACCACCTTGCGGACGCCGTCCGGTGACACGTCCACCGCGGTGTCCGCCGGGAACCGGGCCGCCACCTGGAAGTCCTCCGTGCCCGCGAGCGGGCAGATCGCCAGGAATCCGTCGTCCTCCCCGCTCGGCGGGAAGACATGCCAGTAGTCGCGGTCCAGGCCGGTCAGGCGTACGTCCGCCACCAGCATCGGCTGCGGGTCCACCGTCTCGCCCGTCATCCCGATGCCGAGCGTGCGTCGCACCGCCGAGCGTCCGCCGTCCGCCGCCACCAGATACCGGGCGCGGATGTCCTCGCCGTCCGTGAAGTGGGCCGTCACTCCTTCCTCGTCCTGGGTGAGACCGGTCAGCTCGCGTCCGAAGGCGACCGCGCCACCGAGCTCCGTCAGCCGCGCCGCCAGGATCTGCTGGGTCCGCCACTGCGGCACCATCCACGGCGCGTTGTACGGGGAGTCCTCCGTCGCCTCGGCCGGCTCGAACATCTGGTGCTCGCCGACCTGCTTGCCGTCCTGCCAGACCATCCCGACCGGGTAGCTGCCGCCTGCGGCGTGGATCGCGTGCAGGACGCCCAGGTCGTCGAAGACCTCCATCGTGCGCGGCTGGATGCCCTTGCCCCGCGAGCCGGGGAAGAGCTCCTCGGCCTTCTCCACCACCAGCGCGTCCACCCCGCGCCGGGCCAGGTCGATACCGAGGGCGAGGCCGGTCGGGCCCGCGCCCACGATCAGTACGTCGGTGTGCATATCCGCACGCATACGGACCACTCTCCTTAACGCTGTTAAGTGCCGTCGCCATGACCATGCCCTTAACGCCGTTAAACTGTCAAGCGTGACTACGGAACGACGCGCGCCCCTCGACCGCACCCGGGTCGCGGACACCGCCCTGAGGCTCCTGAACGAGGTGGGCCTGGACGGGCTGACCCTGCGTGCCATCGCCAAGGAACTCGACGTCAAGGCACCCGCCCTGTACTGGCACTTCAAGGACAAGCAGGCGCTGCTCGACGAGATGGCGACGGAGATGTACCGGCGCATGGTCGCCGGGACCGCACTCGACGCCGGCGGCACCTGGCAGGAGCGGCTGCTGAAGTCCAATCGCGGGCTGCGTGCCGCCCTGCTCGGCTACCGCGACGGTGCGAGGGTCTTCAGCGGCTCACGCTTCACGAGCCTCGTGCATGTGGAGGCGATGGAGGACAACCTGCGCCTGTTCACGTCCGCGGGCTTCACCCTCCCCCAAGCGGTCAGGGCCTCTTCGACGACGTACCTCTACACCCTCGGCTTCGTCATCGAGGAACAGGGCGTCGAGCCCCTCCCCGGCGAACGCCGCGAAGGCTACGACATCGACGAACGCGCCCGCCTGATGGCCGACTTCCCCCTGTCGGCCGCGGCGGGCGCGGAGATCTTCGCGGATTACGAAAGGCACTTCGAGGAGGGCCTGGGGCTGGTGATCGCGGGAATCGAGGCGGGGTACGTCAAAGACGCCGGGTGAGGTCGCGCCGTCAGGGGCGCGGGGAACTGCGCGACCAGCCCCCACGATCCCGCGGCCGACCTCAGACCTGACGAGCCCGAACCCTCCGCACGGCCCGCGTGATGACCGGCGGCAGTAGATCCACGGCGAGACGCCTGGCCGGGGAGCGTCGGGGCCTCGGGGCCGGAACCATCTCCACCACCGGTTCCACGTAATGTCGCGACTTGGGAAACTCCGGCCCCCGCACCCCCGCGGAACGAGCCCGGACCAACCGATGCCCCGCCGCATGCTGCACACTCAACCCACAGTCCGCCCGCCCCCGCAGCATCTCCAGCAACTCCTCCTGCACCGGCGAGGGATCACCCCACGTCCCGTACAGCTTCTGCGTACTGAGACAGATCGGCCGCAGCCCGCGATTGAGCACCGCCTCCCACGCCGCGACCGACACCCCCGGCGTGTGCTCGGACCGGAAGTCGTCGAGCACCACCACACCCTCCGGCAGCAGGATCTCCCGAGCCGCGCCGATGTCGTCGCGGACATGCTCATACAGATGCGAGGCGTCGATGTGGACGAAACGGCAGCTCCCCACCGCGACCTCGGAGGAGATCACCGAGCTCGGCGCCTCGATCACCCGGGGCAGCTCCTCATGGAAGGAGAGGTAGTTCCGCTCGAAGGCCTGCCGGGTGAGGGAGGCGTACGACTTCGCGGTCTCGGCCTTGTTCGCCCCGTCCGGTGCGTCGCCGCCGAAGAGGTCGCAGACCGTGAACCGCTCGCCCTCGTCCAGGTGCCGGCCGAGCAGGATCGCGCTCTTGCCCATGTAGGCGCCGAGTTCCAGGAGGTCGCCGGTGAGGCCCCGCGTCCGCTGCCGGTCGAGGAACCAGGTGAACAGGACCTGGTCGAGGGGAGGGAACCAGCCCGGTACGTCGCCCAGTTCACCGGGGTACGTGTATGTCTGCTGTGCGTTGGCCATGGAGCATGTCTGCTCGCTGGAGCCCGCCCCAACTTCCCCGCGCTGAACGTCCGGTGAACAACCTCAACGAGCCTTGGCCAGGGCCGAACGCAGCTTCGGGGTCAGGGGCTTCTCGACGTACCGGTTCATCAGCCAGGCCAGCAGCAGCATCGAGGCGACCGTCAGCGCGAACGTCTCCGCCGACGGCAGTCCGAGCCCGATGTGCAGCCCGTGGATCACCACCCAGCCGAGGTGCTCGTGGACCAGGTAGAACGGGTACGTCAGCGCCCCGGCCACCGTCAGCCAGCGCCAGTTCGCCCGGTTCAGCCAGCCCAGCGCGATCGCGCCGACGGCGAGGAAGCCGAAGGCGACGACGAGGACGATGCCGAGGGTGGTGCGGTGCGCGAAGGCGTTCGGGTCGGCGGCGTTCCACAGGCTGCGGACCGCGTAGTGCTGGCCGATCAGGAAGCTGACGGCGACGATGCCCCACGCATGGACGTCCCGCCGGTCGCGGTGGACGAGGTAGAGACCGACACCGCCGATGAAGAAGGGGGCGTACTCGGGCATCAGCACGATGTCGAGCAGCGGCTCCTTCGAGGCCTGCGCGATCGCCGCGGCCAGTGTCCAGCCCGCACAGAACATGATCACCCGGCGCCGGGAGGCTCCGGGAAGGACCACGCACAGGGCGAACAGGGCGTAGAAGCGGACCTCCGCCCACAGCGTCCAGCACACCCCCAGCACCCGGTCGACGCCCAACGGCTGCTGAAGCATCGTCATGTTGACCAGGGCGTCGCTCGGTGCGACCGCCTTGAAGGCGACCATCGGCAGTGCGAACACCGCCGTGACGAGCACGACCGCCACCCAGTACGCGGGCAGCAGCCGGGACGCGCGGGACGCGAAGAACGACTTCAGCGGTCTGCCCCAGCCGCTCATGCAGATCACGAATCCGCTGATCACGAAAAAGACCTGTACGCCGAGACAGCCGTATGCGAAATACCCGCTCAGCGTCGGGAACTGGTCTTTCGGGGAACTTCCCCAGGCCGTCGTGACCTCGCCGCCCCGGCCGCCGTAGTGGTAGGCCGCCACCATCAGCGCGGCCACCAGACGCAGTCCGTCCAGGGCCCGTAGACGGGTCTCACGGGGAGCCGTCCGGTCCGGCCGCCGGGGCGTCTCGGTCACCTGGCGGACCGTCGTCGTGGTCACGGATATCCCCTCGATACAGCTTTTCCTACGGGTGCACACAGGGACATTAGTCCGAATCACAGGGATGTCTTGGCCGGCGATCCAACGATTGGCCGCACGGTCCCGGTGAGTTCACCTGGATGTCGTTTTGACTTCCTAAATTCCCTCAGAATCCCCCCACACAAGCGGTAAAGCCCAAGAACTCGCCTCAGCTTTGGTAAGAAGACAAACAGGAGTGCCATGACGACGGTCCAGAAGAGACGTGCACGGGCGCGTGGAGGGGAGCTGGACGACTGCCTGCGCGCCTGCGCGGTGCACAGCGGGAAGGTCGTCGGCAGCATCGACCGGCGCCGCGTCGAACTCGCGGAGCAGCTGCGCAAGCTGCTCGTGGTGTGGGGCACGACGGCCACCTCCGCCCCTGCCCCGGCCGGCGGCGCCACCGCGCTGCTCAAGCGGGCCGTCAAGGGAGCCGCCACCCCGGCCTCCGCCATCCCCAACGAGCTCCTCGACGCGCTGCTCGCCGTCGCCAACAAGGCACTCGAGTGCGGCTACGACGACGAGCTCGACCTCGCCCTCGTCATCAGCGACACCGTCCTCGCCCAGCGCAAGAACTCCCGCGCCGGCTGGCGGCTGCGCGCCCGGCTCCTGGAGGCGCTCGGCGAGGAGGCCGAGGCGGTCGAGGCGTACGAGAAGTACCTCGCCCTCACCGACGACGACGGGTTCGGCGTCCGCGCCAAGATCGCCGGGCTGCGCGTCGCGGGCGACAAGGAGCGGGAGCTGCTGGCGCTGCTGAAGCGGCAGAGCCCGCGCGCCGCGGAGTTCACCCGCGGTGCCGCCACCGACGTCTGGGCCGAGGGCCTGGCCGCCCACGCGGTAGGGGACTGGACCGAGGCCGAGCCGCGTCTCGTGGGAGCGCTCCTGACGTTGGCCGCAGAGGAGGCCCCGGTCGCCGACCGGCAGGAACTCCTCAGCCAGTACCTGGACTTGCGCACCACCGAGTCGACGGACCTCGCCTCCCTCACCGAGGCCCTCGCCCTCTACGCCGAGCAGCGCCGCAACCGGATGCGCGGCCCCGTCGCCGACCCCACCGTCGGCGGGGTGCAGTGGATCGGCCTCGGCGAGTTCCGCAACCGGATCGCCGGCAAGTCGATCTGTCTGATCGCCAACTCCGGGCGCGTCGGCGCCAGTTCGATGGGCGCCGAGATCGACGCGTACGACCTCGTCGTCCGCTTCAACTCGTACAGGATCGACCCGAAGCACACCGGCAGCCGCACCGACATCCACGCCACCATCCACAAGCACGGCTTCAACTGGGACCGACAGGTCGACACCCGGCTCGTGTTCGGCGGCATCTCCGGCGACTGGAAGTACTCGCTGCGCAACCGGCTCGTCCCCGGCGCCCAGACCTTCCTCGGCGACGAGTCGCTGCGCTGGCCCGTGCGCAACATCGGCAAGCTCGGCACCGACGTCTGGTCCGGCATCCCGACCACCGGCTTCAACATGCTGTACCTGCTGGACTTCCTGGACGTCAGCCCGACCCTGGACCTGATCGGCTTCGACTTCTACGAGAGCGGCGCCTACCGCGTCCAGGAGGCGATGAAGCTCGCGATCACGTCCGTGCACGAATACACCAGCGAGAAGGCATGGGTCATGCAGCGGGCCCAGAGCGTGACCGACATGAGGATCTCCCTGCGATGACCACTGCCCCGCCTGCGACACAGGCCCCCGCCACCGACGCCCACGCGCTCACCGGCAAGCGCCGCATCGCCTTCGCGTCCTACGTCGACGAGAACTACCTGCCCGGGTTCCTGACCCTCCTGCGCAGCCTCGCGCTCTCCAACCCCGGCGTGTGCGAGGACTTCGTCGTCCTCTACGACGACCTGCGCCCCGGCTCGATCGCGCGGATCCGCGCCCTGCACCCGCGGATCGTCCTCAAGCGCGTGGGCGACACGCACTACGACTCGTACAAGAAGGGCGACCAGGACAACTACCTGGTCCGCAAGGCGTACTTCATCCTCGACGTGTTCAGGATCCGCGAGTACGACACGATCATCACCCTCGACACCGACATGGTCGTCCTGAGCGACCTGAGTGAACTCCTCAAGCTGCGCGAGGGGTTGGCGGCCGTCCCGCAGTTCTTCTACGGGCAGCACAAGCTCAACTCGGGGCTTCTCGTCATCCAGCGCGAATATCTGAGCGACGAGTTCTGCGCCAGGCTCGACCGGTGCGGCCGGAGCGGCGACTACGAGCTCGACAAGCACGACCAGGGCATCCTCAACGCCGTCCTCGACGGCGACTTCGTGCGCCTGGACCCGCGCTACAACTTCGTCAAGCGGCGGCTGTCCGGAGACCTGCCGGTTCCCGAGGACACCGCGATCCTGCACTTCACCGGCCGCCACAAGCCCTGGCAGGGCGGCGAGGCCGGGTACAGCCAGGCGGAGGACCGCTGGCGCGAGTTCGAGCTGTCGGACGCCGACTTCCAGACCGCCTACCTCGCATCGAGCGGCGGCCTCCACCACGACCTGGTCGTCCACTTCGGCACCCCGCACGTCCAGCGCACCGGCGACGTCGAGGTGGCCCGCAAGGTCGCCGCCGCGCACATCGCGAACGGCGACTACCAGAACGCCGTCGACGTCCTGTCCGGCGTCCGGATCCCGCTCGACGAGGCCTGGCCGCACGAGGTCCTCGGCCACGCCCTGATGAGCGTCTCCCGCTACGAGGAGGCCAAGGCCCAGCTGCTGCTGGCCACCGCCGCCCCCAACCGGGCCGCCACGGCGTACGCCCGACTGGCCCAGATGGCGTGGGTGCACGGCGACAACACGGAGTCCCTGCGGCACGCCACCGCCGGTATCACCGTCGACCCGACCCACCGCTCCAGCCGGCTGTGGGCGCAGCGCGCGGGTGCCGTCCCCTCGCAGGAGCGGGGCAGTGCCGAGGACCAGCTCGCCCACGTCGCCTTCTACATGGACCGGCAGGGCAACGCGGGCGACAAGCTCCTCCCGGAGACCGTCCGGCTCGCCTTCGGCCCCGACGTCACCTCGCGGCGCTGGCACTCGGTCCACGCCCACCGCCTCTTCGACGAGGCCGCGCTGGAGCGCGTCAACGCCCGCCGGGGCCTGGTCATCGGCGGCGGAGGACTCTTCATCCCGGACACCATGCCCAACGGCAACAGCGCCTGGCAGTGGAACGTCCCGGACGAGCTCCTGAACCGTATCGACGTGCCGATCGCGGTCTTCGCCGTGGGCTTCAACGCCTTCGACGGCCAGTCGTACCGGGCGAACCGCTTCCGCGACTCGCTCCTCCAACTGGTCGAGCGCTCCTCCTTCTTCGGTCTGCGCAACCACGGCTCGATAGAGAAGGTCCGCGCGATGCTGCCGTCGCACCTGCACGACAAGGTGCGCTTCCAGCCCTGTCCCACCACGGTCATGCGTCAGCTGGTCGCGGGCTGGCAGGACCCGGTGCAGCGCGAGAACACGATCCTCGTCAACGCCGCGTACGACCGCGCGGGTCTGCGCTTCGGCCACGACTACGGCTACTTCCTCGCCCAAATGGCCGAGGCTGTACGGGACTTGGGGAAGCTCGCCGAGGTGCAGTGCGTGGCGCACTCGCTCGACGACGAGAAGATCGCCTTCGATCTGCGCCGCGAGCACGGCATCTCGCTGCCGGTCATCCCGATGTACGACTTCGAGAACGACCAGATCCGCGAGCTGTACGCCCGCACCAAACTGGTGATCGGCATGCGCGGCCACGCCGGGATGATCCCCTTCGGTGTCGGCACGCCCGTCATCAGCCTGATCTCGCACCCGAAGATGGCGTACTTCCTGCGGGACATCGAGCGCCCGGAGTGGGGCGTCTCGGTCCACGACCGCCACCTCGCGGCCCGTCTGGTCGAGCGCGCGAGCGACCTGCTCGCGGACCACGCCAAGACGGTCGCCGACGTCCACGGCCGCCAGCAGGAGCTGTGGAAGGTCACCGAGGCCAACGCGGCCGACCTCCGGGTGATCCTGGGGAGTTGAGAGACGGCGGGCCCCCACGGCACAGGGGGCCCGCACCTCACTCGTCCGGCAGGTGCTCCAGCACCAGGTCGATGGCCTCCCGTGCCGTCGACACCCGGCCGAACGACTCCTGCCGGGACGGGCCCATGACGAAGTAGGTGCCCCCGTACTCGGACAGGACGAAGGGGATGTCCCAGGTCCACGGCTGCTCTGCGGTGCGGCTGAAGTGCAGCTCCCCCATCCCGACCCAGGGGAACCGGCGCCGCAGACGGGGATCCGCGTAGGCCAGGTCCAGCAACTCCGGCCGTACGCGCCCGTCGTCCCGCGCCTTCTGCCAGCCCGCCTCTATCGCCGCGTCCGTGTCCATGGACCCATCATGCGGCAGCTCAGCGGCCGACGGCCTTGTGCAGCAGCCGGGTGAGCTTCGAACCGCTCGGCTGCTCGCTCTCGTACGCCTTCCTCAGCTGTGCGAAGTGGTCCGCGCGGGTGCGGCTCAGATACTCGTCGGAGGTCAGCGGCCTGGCGATCGACCAGGCCCGCCGGTGCTGGCCGTCGTAGTGGGCGACATACGCCTTGGACAGCTCAAGGACGGACTTGAAGGGAATGCCGCCGGTGTGGTCGCGGTCGATCTTCTCCTGGACGGCGGAGATCAGGGCGAGCTTCTCGTCGACGGTGTAGTCGTCCTCGGTGATCCGCTCGAGGACGTCCGCGGGGATCGGCTTCGTCACCTCGAAGGCGAGGGTGGAGCGGATCGGCGGACCGGCGATCTCGATGTACGGCAGCAGCGCGCCGGTGCTGTGGTGCAGCCACGGCAGCCGGGGCCCGGCGAAGTCCTGGTGCAGGACGACCGTCCCGGGCCGCATCCGGCTCAGGAACCGCTGCGACACACACCGGAACACCCGGGCCGTCTTGGCTATGTCGATGTGCAGGAACTCCACGGGGCTGGTGTCCTCGGGGTCCGAGGTCTGCCACAGGTCACCGGCGTGGATCTCCAGGAAGGGCAGGAAGGGCCCCAGGCGCCCCTTGAAGTCGTCCAGGAAGGAGTTGTCGTCCGCCGGCTTGTGCCCGGAGTCGAAGAACCTCTCCGAGGCGAACGTGCCCTTGCCGACCCGGAAGAAGTCGTACGCGTGCAGCCGCCCGCTCTTCCGGTCGAACACGGGGCTCTCGCTCAGGCCGAGCGCGAGCGCGTACGTCGATCCGCCGCCCCCCGAGCCCAGTTCGACGATCCGGTCCCGGCCCGTGAGGTGGTGCCGGCCCACCAGGTACAGGAACTGCAACTCCCAGTTGCTGCACTGGGTGTAGGGCAGGTTCTCCGGCAGGGTCACGCTGTCGAAGAGCGAGTAGAGCCGGCCGAGCTTCGTCATGAGTGCCTCACGGGATTCGGATAGGCGGTGCCCGTGATCCTAGGGACCCGGACACCGCTTCACCATTGAATCAATGGAGTAGCTCGATGGTTGGGCTGTATTTCCACGGCCTTTCCAGGGAGTTCATCCCTCATTCGCTCAGCGCTTCACGGCCTTCCGCAACGCCTTGGCCCGCCGGACCACGCGACGTGCGGTGGAGTTGCGCGGGAGGAACGACAGCCGCTCCGGGATGCCGCCGGGCAGACCCAGCGAGGTCAGGCGCTTGCGCTTGAAGTAGCGCTGGGTGCGCGGGCCGAAGTGCTGCGAGAGGTAGCGCTCGGCGGCCGGACGCAGCCCCGCGTGCATCTGCGGCTGCATGGTGAAGCCGACCGCGGTGACCAGACCGTTCAGATCCTCGTCGGGCACGGCGTCCTCGCCCTTGCGGGACTCCAGGTCCGCCAGCACCGCGTCGGCCAGCACCGCCGGGACCCGGTTGCTGTTCTGGTACGGCGTGAGCCGGTCCAGGAGCGGCTCGGTGCCGATGCGGGCGACGGGAAGGTCGTAGAAGACGGACGCCGTGAACAGCGCCGTCGAGAAGCAGCCCACGACCAGCCCGGGCCGGGCCTTCTCGAACAGCACCTCGGCGAGGACGGGGGTGTCCAGGACGGTCAGGTCGATGCCCAGCTTCCCGGCCTCGGTCTCCAGGACGCGGCTGAAGCGGGCCGGCGCGGTGGGATGCGGCTTGAAGACGATGCTGCGATGCCCGCGCTCGACCGCGCCGCGCATCATCCGTACGTGCAGGTCCTCCTCCTCCTTGACGGAGAGGATGTTCAGCGCGGACAGATACTGCCCGAGGAGCAGCGCCGAGTTCTCCGGCAGCTCGGGCAACTCCGGTACGGCCTCGCCGAGTTCGCTCAGCACCTTCAGGAACGCGCCCGTCGGCACGACCTGCCCGGGCACCTCGAACTCGGTCAGCAGCATCGGCGTGAGGCCCGGTACCAGGTCCAGGTGGAGCAGCCGGCGCACGCGCGTGCCGACCAGCGGATCGAGCTTGTTGCGGGTGGGGCCGTAGCTCATCAGGCCGTCCGCGTAGACATGCACGGGGGCGCCCGTGAACAGCTGGGCCACGGTGAGCGCGGGGGTGACCTGGATGGACTCCAGGACCAGCTCGACGCGGTCGTCACCGAGGCCCCAGAGCAGCCGCAGATAGCGCTCGAAGAGCGGGATGTCGTCGGCGCGCGGAGTCCAGGAGCCGGGGTGGAAGGGGCGGATGGCCTCGTTCCACGACAGCACGTCGTCGAAGTGGTCGCGCAGCGGCTCGAAGCCCGGCATCGCGTCGACCGCCAGAGTGGTCTCCGGGTTCGCCGAGTTGTTGAACACCAGCAGCACCCGCCGCTCCGCCTCCTCGAAGAGGTCGGAGTCGATCGCGGCGGCCAGGGTGGCCGCCCCGTACAGCGTGGAGGCGCAGAAGATCTGCGTCGTACGACGGGGGTGGGGGGACATCAGGCAGCCGCCTTCGCTGTGGTGACCCGGCGCCGCAGCCGCCGCAGCCTGGACGAGCGGCGCAGGTCCATCGTGTCGAGTACGTCGCCGAGGGCGTCCTGCGGCATCCGCTTTATGGCCGCCGCGCTCATCGCCTGGAGCTGCTTGGCCACGCCCGGCTCCCACTTGGCCTCGTCGGAGAGGTGGTGGGCGATGATCGCGCAGTAGGTGCGCACCGCCTTCGGGAGCAGCCGGTCGGCGTCCCGGTCCGTCGCCGTCTCCTCGATGACCTGGTCGAAGGCGCGGATGAAGTCCAGCTGGCGGGCGTCGCCGATCTGGGTGAGCGAGGAGGCCACTCCACGCCGGTAGAACACGCCGAGCAGGCTCACCACGGCGAACGACTCCGCCTCGCGGTGCAGCTTCCAGATCCACGGCCGGTCCTCGGCCGTGCGCAGCCCGTCGGTGAAGTGCAGCAGGCCCTTGTCCAGGAGCCGGCGGTGGTAGGCACCGGCCCACGCGTACGCGTAGTCGACGGAGGTCGTCCGGTCGGCGGGCAGGATCGCCTCGCGGGGGTTCAGCACCTCCCCACGCGGGCCCACCGGCGCCCGGTGGACGGACCGGGCGCGGGCGGTCGCCTGGACATGGTCGGTGCGGATGAAGTCGCAGCCCAGGTCCTCGATGGCCGCCACCAGCTCGGCGAGATAGCCCGGCGCGAGCCAGTCGTCGCCGTCGAGGAAGGTGAGGTACTCGCCCGTCGCCGCGTCCAGTCCGGTGTTGCGGGCGGTGGCGAGACCTCCGTTCTCCTCATGGCGGATATATCTCACCTGCGCGACATCCGAAAGCGACTCGGCCGCCCGTTCGAGAATGGCGGGTGTTTCATCCTTGGATTTGTCGTCGACCAGGATGAACTCGAAGTCGCTCCGGGCGTTGAGCCGCAGAGTTCTGAGGGTGTCCGGGGCGTATTGCTGCACGTTGTAGAACGGCACGATCACGGAAAGCTTTGGCACCTGCGAAACGCTAGAAGGCCGCCCGGCAGGGGAACTGGACGGTGATCGTACGGGGGGTGAACTCAATGTGTCGGAACGGTGCATCCCCTGTACTTCCCGGACTTCGGCGGGCCAGTTCGGCTCTCGGTGGGCTGTTGTTAACTTTTCGTTGATTCGAGGTTGGGCCATTACTGGGAATTGCTTCCTAGCGTCTTGGACGTGCCAGCAAGTACAACGAAGCCGACGCGAATCGCGGTCCTAGCGGACTCGGACACCCGCTGGAAATGGGGTGCCCTCACATCTCATCGCATCGCCCCGCGCGAGGATGCGCAAGGGCCCCTCGCCCTGAGCGGATTCCTGCTGCGCGGTCGCGCCACCCCCACCCCGCGCCAGCTGGCGGAGGTCGGCGTGCACGCCGACTCGCTGCGGGAGGTCACGGCCGTCGAGTTCCTGCGCGCCATGGCCGAGGAGGAGTACGACGTGGTCGTCATCGCCCTCGTCGGCGGCGGCGTCCAGGCCGTGCTGCACGGCCTCAAGCGGGTGTGGGAGGGCCGCGAGAAGCGTCCCGTCGTCGTCACCGGCTACGTCGGTGTCGTCTACGAGAAGCTCGCCGACGGCCTCCTCCTGCGCCACGGCGCCGACCTGGTCCTCGCCAACTCCCGCCAGGACGCGGACCGTTTCCGGGCCGTGTACGAAGGGGTGGGCGCCGACGCCTCGGCGGTCACGGAGGTGGCGCTGCCGTTCCTCGGCGGGGCCGCCTACGAGGGCGCTGCATCGTCCCGGGGGACAACCCCCGGACTCCCGGCCGAACGCCGCCCGTACACCGTGGTGTTCGCCGTGCAGCCCTCCGTCCCGGACAGCCGGAAGGACCGTACGTACCTGCTGAACCGGCTGATCCGGCACGCCAGGCTGCACCCCGAGCGCGAGGTGCTGCTGAAGCTGCGCTCCAAGCCGGGCGAACACACCACGCACATCGAGGAGCAGCCCTACCAGAAGCTGGTCCAGCGGCTTGATCCGCCGGCCAACTTCCGTCTGGTGTACGGGAACATGGGCGAGGTCCTCGACCGCACCGACCTGCTGGTCACGATCAGCTCCACGGCCGCGCTCGAGTCCCTGCACCGCCGTATCCCGACGGTCGTCCTGACCGACCTCGGGGTACGCGAGGTCCTCGGCAACCACCACTTCGTCGGCTCCGGCTGCCTCGCCTCCTGGGACCAGCTGGACGCCGGACACCGGCCGGCGGCGGACCCGGAGTGGGTGGCCCGGCAGGGCGTGGTGGCGGACGGCTCGTACGAGACCGCCTTCGACGCGGCGCGGGAGCGGATCGCCAAACTGCTGGCCCGTCCCGGGGGGTTGGCCCCGCTGACCCCGTACTACACACCGGCCACGGCTCCCGGTTACCTGCCCGGCATCCTCGCCCGCCACCACCTCGGCCCCGACGGGAGTCCGCTGCCGGGCGCGCCCGCGCACGACAGGGAGCCCGGGCCGGTTCGGCAGATCGTGCGGCGGGCCGCTCGGGGGGCGTATCGGCACGGGGTGCAGCGGGTGGCGCCTGTCATCCGGCGGATGGGGGAGCTGTGAGCGCCTCCCAGGGTGCCTCTTCGGGTCGTCCGGCGGCTGCTGCGCCGCCGGGGCTGGTCGCGCCCCGCGGCGGAGCCGCAAATCGACACAGCCCCGCGCCCCTGGGGGGCGACTCCGCCGGCCCCCTCCCTACCTCCGTGAACTCTGCGCAAGGAGTGCAACCCATGTCCAACCCGCAAGCGGGCCAAGGCGTTTCCGTGCGCCGCGTGCTCGCGGTGATCCCCGCGCGCGGCGGCTCCAAGGGTGTGCCCGCGAAGAACCTCGCCCCCGTCGGGGGCGTGCCGCTGGTCTCCCGTGCGGTGCGTGAGTGCCTTGCCACCCGGCTGGTGACGGACGTGGTCGTCTCCACCGACGACCAGGGCATCGCCGCCGCGGCCCGCGAGGCCGGCGCCGAGGTCGTGCTGCGGCCCGCCGCGATCGCCGGGGACACGGCGACCTCCGAGGCCGCCGTGCTGCACGCCATGGACGCCCACGAGGCGCTGCACGGCGCGGCGGTCGACGTGGTGGTGTTCGTGCAGTGCACCAGCCCGTTCCTGGTCCGCGAGGACATCGACGGAGTGGCGGGCGCGGTCGTCGAGAACGGCGCCGACACCGCCGTGACCGTCGCGCCCTTCCACGGCTTCGTGTGGCGGGACGCCGAGGACGAGGTCGCCGCGGGCACGGCCGCGGAGGCCGACGCGGCGGTCGGCGGCGGCTACGGCGTCAACCACGACAAGTCCTACCGCCCTCGCCGCCAGGACCGTCCCCAGGACCTCCTGGAGACCGGCGCCGCCTACGCGATGGACGCGGCCGGCTTCCGCAAGCACCAGCACCGCTTCTTCGGCCGTACGGAGCTCGTCCGCACCGACGCCGCACGCGTGCTGGAGATCGACGACCCGCACGACCTCGCCAGGGCGCGCGCGCTCGCCCCCCTGTTCGACGCGGACCTCCCCCACTCTCGGCTTCGCTCGAGCGGGGGGACCCCCATCGGTTCGCTGCCGACCGCCGACGACATCGACGCGGTCGTACTGGACTTCGACGGCACCCAGACCGATGACCGGGTGCTGATCGACGCCGATGGAAAGGAGTTCGTCTCCGTGCACCGCGGAGACGGCCTCGGCATCGCGGCCCTGCGCAACAGCGGCCTGAACATGCTGATCCTCTCCACGGAGCAGAACCCGGTCGTCGCCGCCCGGGCCCGGAAGCTCAGGCTCCCGGTCCTGCACGGCATCGACCGGAAGGACCTCGCACTCAAGCAGTGGTGCGAGGAGCAGGGCATCGCGCCCGAGCGCGTGCTCTACGTCGGCAACGACGTCAACGACCTCCCGTGCTTCGCCCTCGTGGGCTGGCCCGTGGCGGTCGCGAGCGCCCACGACGTGGTACGCGGCGCCGCCCGTGCGGTCACCACCGTCCCCGGTGGCGACGGCGCGATCCGAGAGATCGCCAGCTGGATCCTCGGCCCCTCTCTCGACTCCCTCACCAAGTAAGGAATCAGCCTGCCATGAGCACCAACTCCCGCCTCCGCTCCTTCGGTTCCGAGCGTCTCGCCGGCCCCGGCCAGCCCGTCTACATCTGCGGCGAGATCGGCATCAACCACAACGGTGACCTGGAGAACGCCTTCAAGCTCATCGACGTGGCCGCCGAAGCCGGCTGCGACGCCGTGAAGTTCCAGAAGCGCACCCCCGAGATCTGCACCCCGCGCGACCAGTGGGACATCGAGCGCGACACCCCCTGGGGCCGGATGACCTACATCGACTACCGCCACCGCGTGGAGTTCGGCGAGGACGAGTACCGCCAGATCGACGAGTACTGCAAGAGCAGGAACATCGCCTGGTTCGCCTCTCCGTGGGACAACGAGGCCGTCGCCTTCCTGGAGAAGTTCGACGTGCCGGCCCACAAGGTGGCCTCGGCCTCCCTGACGGACGACGAGCTCCTGCGCGAGCTGCGCGCCACCGGCCGCACGGTGATCCTCTCGTCCGGCATGTCCACCCCGAAGCAGATCCGCCACGCGGTCGAGGTCCTCGGCTCGGACAACATCCTGCTCTGCCACGCCACGTCGACGTACCCGGCGAAGGCCGAGGAGCTCAACCTCCGCGTCATCAACACGCTCCAGGAGGAGTACCCGAACGTCCCGATCGGCTACTCCGGCCACGAGACGGGCCTGCAGACCACCCTCGCGGCGGTCGCCCTCGGCGCCACGTTCATCGAGCGCCACATCACCCTCGACCGCGCGATGTGGGGCTCCGACCAGGCCGCCTCCGTCGAGCCCCAGGGCCTGACCCGCCTGGTCCGCGACATCCGCACCATCGAGGCCTCCCTCGGCGACGGCGTCAAGAAGGTCTACGACTCCGAGCTCGGCCCGATGAAGAAGCTCCGCCGTGTCTCGGGCGTCGTCGCCGAGGCGGAGATCGCCGCCGCCGCGGGCGAGCCGGTCTCGGTCTGAGGCCGAAGTTCCGAGGCTGAAGTTCTGAGTCGAATCACTTAGGGGACGGTCGTACGTCGATGAGCCGCCGCGCCGGATCAGCCGGCAGCAACTCCACTCTCGCGTTCGTCGAGAGCCCGGTACAGCTCCTGAACGTGCTGGAGTGGGCGCACGCCCACGCACCCGGCGCGGGGCTCACCCTCGTCGTGCTGTCCCCGACCGACCCCATGACCCGCGGCCAGCTCCGCCGGATGGCCGAGCTGGCCCGCGACGAGGGGCACGCGGTCCGCTGGGAGGAGGCCCGGGGCGGCCCCGCGGCCCCCTTCCAGACCATCGGCGGCCTGGCGGGCACGCTCCGCAGGGCGGACCGGGTCGTCCTCGGCGACCCGTTCTCCCGCTACGTACAACTCCTGCTGACCATCACACGCGCGGCCGAGCTGGTCGTCGTCGACGACGGCACGGCCACGATGGAGTTCGTGGCCCAACTCGCCCGTGGGGAAAGGCTGGTCCGCTGGCACCGCAAGGGCGGCCGCCCGGGTCCGCGGGACCTGATCTTCGCTCCGGTGTCGGCCTCGGCCCGCAAGCGGCTGACCCCGAGCGAGCGCCGGCGGGTGCAGATCTTCTCGTCGATGCCGATGGAGGAGACCCCGGCGGGGGTGACGGTCTCGGCCAACACCTTCGCCTGGACCCGCGCCCGCTTCGGCCCGCCCCGCATCACCAAGGGCGCCGACATGGTGGGCACGTCTCTGGTGGAGACGGGAGTGGTGGACGGCGAGCGGTACCTGGAGGCGGTCCGCACCCTCGCCAAGGCCCACGGCACCACCCGCTACTTCGCCCACCGCCGCGAGAGCACGGAGAAACTCCACCGCCTGGCGGTCGAGACCGGTCTGGAAATAGTCCGCCCGGATCTCCCCCTGGAACTGATCGCCCGCCGGGGCCCGATCGGCCGCACCATCCTGAGCTTCCCCTCGACGGTCGTCCACACCCTTCCCCTGGCCCTGGTCGGCACCGACGTGCGGGTCTCGGTCTGCGACATCGACCCGAGCTGGCTGGCGGAGAACGCCTCACCCCGGGCGCAGGGGTTCCTGTCGGGGGTGACGGGGACGGCGCGGGATGTGCACCGGCTGTCGTCGGTGGTCGCGGCGGTGTGAGGACGGGGCGTGTTCGGCGCCCCTAACCGTCCTTGCGCGCGAGGAGAAAGACGCGCGGGCGTACCTCGCCCTCCTGCGGCTCGCGCAGCACCCGGGTGTGCAGGCGCAGGCCCGCCCTGCCGAGTTGCTCGGCCACGGCGTCCGGGTCGCGCCAGTAGTAGTCGAGCGAGATCTCGTGTCCGAAGCGCTCGGTGAGGTGCAGGTGTTCGGTGTCCTCCTCCGCCCCGGCCTGGAAGGCGAGGAGCACGTGTCCGCCGGGCACCAGGACCCGGCGGAACTCGGCGAGCGTCGCGGGCAGGTGCCCGTCCGGGACGTGGATGATCGAGTACAGGGCGGTGATCCCGCCCAGCGTCGCGTCCGGCAGATCAAGTGACGTCATCGAACCCACGTGAAACCGCAGGCCGGGATGGTTCCGCCGGGCCAGCTCCACCATCCGGGGCGAGACGTCGACGCCGAAGACGGGCAGGCCGAGCGCGTGCAGATGGGCGGTGACATGTCCGGGACCACTGCCGAGGTCGGCCACGGGGGCGGTTGTGCCGCTCGCCCGCACGAGCTCGGCGTAGGCACCGAAGAGAGCACGCTCCACGGTGAGGGCGGCGAGACCGTCCGCGGGGAACTCCTTGTCGTAGGCGTCGGCGATGGTGTCGTACGAGGTTCGGGTGGCCGGTATGAAGGGCGGCGGGCCGGGGTTCGCGGGGGTCACGGGGGCACCCTAGACCGTGAGCGCACCTGGCTCGGGGGTGGTTGGTCCACGTGCCCGCCCGCCCCCGGGGTGGTTCCTTCGGGTGGTCGCTCCGCGTGGCGGAAACGTCGCTCGGCGGTGATGATTCCGGGACCGGAACAAGCGTCTCAGTGGAGGCAGGGTGGATTTGCGGGGCGGCGCGGTCCCGACAGGTGAACAGAGCCGACGGGGCGGCACCGCGCGTGGTATCCGTGGAGGGAAGAGTGGATGAGTGACGGATGTGGCCGGATGTCTTCGGCCGGGTCTCTCTCCGGGGATTTCATGATCCACTCGGCCGGAAAGTCGGGCGAGTTTACCCATCCCAGTCGATACGTATGCGTCGAGCGGCCGGATTTTCTTCCCCTAACGGGTTGAACTTTTGTTGATCGAGGGGCAGTTGGTCGGCCCGGCGTCCTACCCTTCAGAGGGTGAAGCAATTGATGTCCCTAGAGTCCGAGGCCGATCTTCCCGCGGAAGCTCCGCTTCCCGGCACGCTGCCGGAGTCGCTGCGTGCCGAACTTGTCGCGTTCCGGCGTGACTTGCACATGCACCCGGAGCTCGGCAACCAGGAGTTCCGTACGACCGCCGCCATCAAGGCGCGGCTCGAGAAGGCCGGGTTGCGGCCGCGTGTGCTCGCGGTGGGTACCGGACTCGTCTGTGACATCGGGGACTGGAGTGGTGGGCGTCCCGCGCTCGCGCTGCGGGCCGACATCGACGCGCTGCCGATTCCGGACACGAAGAGTGACTGCTCGTATCGCTCGACCGTGCCGGACCGGGCTCATGCCTGTGGGCATGACGTGCATACGACGGTCGTGCTCGGGGCCGGCCTCGTGCTGGCCGATCTGCATCGGCAGGGGCTGCTGCCGCGGCCCGTGCGGCTGGTCTTCCAGCCCGCCGAGGAAGTGCTGCCCGGTGGCGCCGCCGATGCCATCGAGTGCGGGGTGCTGGAAGGCGTCGGGCGGATCATCGCCGTGCACTGCGACCCGCGGGTGGACGCCGGGCGGATCGGGCTGCGGGCCGGTGCCATCACCTCCGCGTGCGACCGGCTGGAGATCTCCCTCGGCGGACCCGGCGGCCACACCGCGCGGCCTCATCTGACGACGGACCTGGTGACCGCGGCCGCGCGTGTCGTCGTCGACGTGCCCGCCATCGTCGCCCGGCGGATCGACACCCGTGCCGGGCTCGCCGTGACCTGGGGACGGATCGAGTCCGGGCACGCGCCCAACGTCATCCCGCAGCACGCCGAGCTCTCCGGCACCGTGCGCTGCCTGGACATCGAGGCCTGGCGCCAGGCACCCGACGTCGTGGTCGCCGCGATCGACGAGGTCGCCAACCTGCACCGCGCCAAGTCGGAGATCAACTACGTGCGCGGTGTGCCGCCCGTGGTCAACGACCCGGCCGTCACCGATCTGTTGCGGGACGCCATGACCGCCCGTCGCGGTGCCGCCTCGGTCGAGGGCACCGAGCAGAGCCTCGGTGGCGAGGACTTCTCCTGGTATCTGGAGCATGTGCCGGGAGCCATGGCCAGGCTCGGTGTCCGCACCCCGGGGGAGCGGACCGTACGGGATCTCCACCAGGGTGACTTCGATGCCGACGAGTCGGCGATCACGGCGGGCGTGGAGCTGTTCACCGCCGCCGCGCTGCTCGATGGGGTTTCCTGAAAGGTCCGAAGAAGATCTTGTGAAGGGGTGGCCGGTTTGGCGCCCCTTCGTCCCCTTGTGTCACCCGGGTGTAACCGGCGGGCGGCGAACGTAACCCGATGTCGGCACGGTTCGATAACGGCCACGAGGAACCCCGTTCCCCTCCTCGTCTACGCGCGTTACTGTGCGCCGAAATGGCCACCATCGGCGGCGCATTGGGGAAGCGGGCCGTTCGACGGGCCGTGGGATGAAGGGGTGCTTGCTGTGCGTTCCATATCTCGGAGGACCAGGTTCTCCCAAGCAGTGGTGGCCGTTTCGGTCATCGCGCTCGCGGCCGTCGGCTGTGGCGAGTCCAGCACGAAGGCCGGCAGTGACGACGCGTCCAAGTCGTCCTCGTCCGGCAAGTACTCGGGCAAGGGCATCGGCCTGGCGTACGACATCGGCGGCCGTGGCGACCAGTCGTTCAACGACGCCGCCTACGCCGGCTTCGAGCAGGCCGACAAGGAATTCAAGATGGGCGGCCGGGACGTCCAGCCGAGCGACGGCGAGTCGGAGGCGGACAAGGTCCAGCGTCTGACGGAGCTCGCCAAGGCCGGCTACAACCCGGTGATCGGCGTGGGCTACATCTACGCGCCGGCCGTCAAGGAGGTCGCCGCCAAGTTCCCGAAGACCACGTTCGGGATCATCGACGACGAGCAGGTCAAGGCCGCCAACGTGGCCGACATGGTCTTCTCCGAGGAGCAGGCCTCCTACCTCGCGGGCGTCGCCGCCGCCAAGGCCTCCAAGGTCAAGCACGTCGGCTTCATCGGCGGCGTGGACATCCCGCTGATCCACAAGTTCGGCGCCGGCTTCGAGCAGGGCGTCAAGTCCGTCGACCCGAGCATCAAGATCGAGTCGCAGTACCTGACGGAGACCCCTGCCGAGGGCGGCTTCTCCAGCCCGGACAAGGGCAAGGAGGCGGCCAGCGGCCAGATCGAGAAGGGCGCCGACGTCATCTACCACGCCGCCGGTCTCTCCGGTCAGGGTGTGATCTCCGAGGCTGCCGCCAAGAAGATCTGGGCGATCGGTGTCGACTCCGACCAGTACAACCAGTCCGCGCTGAAGGGCTACAAGGACTACATCCTCGGCTCGGCGCTGAAGAACGTCGGCGGCGCGGTCTACGAGCTCGCCAAGTCGGTCTACGAGGGCAAGCCGCTCACCGGTGTCGTCCGCGGCGACCTGAAGTCCGGCGGCGTGGGCTTCGCCGACTCCAACCCGAAGTACAAGGCCATGACGGATGTCGTCGCGGCGGTCGACGCGGCCAAGCAGGACATCATCGACGGCAAGGTGACGGTCAAGACCTCGTAACCGGAACCGCCGCCCGAAGCAGGGCCGAAAGGCCCCTTCGTACGCCCGCCCGGGCAGCGTTGCAGCTCGTACGCCCCTTGCCTCCCGCAAGGGGCGTACTGCTGTCCGTAGTCTGTCCACCAACTGTGGCCACAGCTCGATAACGGACCGGACAGAAGGGGTTTTCCGTCTGGTCTACGCGCGTTACGCTGCGGCGGAACCAGCGCCTGGTTTGGGCGCTTGTACAAAGGAGTCTCGTTCCATGCGCCGGGTGTCCCGTATCGCGGTTGCAGGCGTTGCAACCGCAGCTCTTGCCGTGACCGTTTCCGCTTGCGGAAGCTCGTCCACCTCCTCGTCCTCTTCCTCCAGCAGTGACAAGAACCTGGGCCTCGCGCTCGCGTACGACGTCGGTGGCAAGGGTGACCAGTCCTTCAACGACGCCGCGACCGCCGGCCTGGACAAGGCCGACAAGGAGTTCGGCTACAAGTCCACGGCCATCGAGCCGCAGGACGGCGAGTCGGACGCGGACAAGGTCCAGCGCCTGGAGAACCTCGCCAAGCAGGGCTACAACCCGGTCATCGGCGTCGGCTACGCCTACGCGCCGGCCGTCAAGGAGGTCTCGGGCAAGTACCCGGACACCACCTTCGGCATCGTCGACGACGAGCAGACCAAGGCCGACAACGTCGCCGACCTCGTCTTCTCCGAGGAGCAGGCCTCCTACCTGGCCGGTGTCGCGGCCGCCCTGTCCACCAAGTCGAACACCGTCGGCTTCATCGGTGGCGTGGACGTCCCGCTGATCCACAAGTTCGAGGCCGGCTTCAAGCAGGGCGTCCAGGACACCAAGAAGGGTGTCACGGTCAAGTCGCAGTACCTGACCGAGACCGCCGCCGAGGGTGGCTTCTCCAGCCCCGACAAGGGTGAGAGCGCCGCCGAGGGTCAGATCGACGACGGCGCGGACGTCGTCTACGCCGCCGCGGGTCTGTCCGGCCAGGGCGTCATCAAGGCCGCCAACGCCAACAAGATCTGGGCGATCGGCGTCGACTCCGACCAGTACAAGCAGGACGCGCTGAAGGCGTACAAGTCCTCGATCCTGACCTCCGCCATGAAGAACGTCGAGGGCGCGGTCTACGAGCTCGCCAAGTCCGTCCACGACGGTAAGCCGGAGACCGGTGTCATCCGCGGCAGCCTCTCCAACGGCGGCGTGAGCCTGTCGAACTCCAACCCGGAGTTCGCGGACAACGCCGACATCCAGGCCGCGGTCAAGAAGGCCAGCGAGGGCATCATCGACGGCACCATCAAGGTGAAGACCTCCTGACCTTTCCGGGTAGAGGCCTTGGCCAAAGGAACGCTGTAATGGCAGCGTTACGGCCGCGGAACGGGGCGCGGAGAGGATGGCTCCTCGCGCCCCGTTCGCGCGGCAGAATGCTCGGAACGGATCGTCCGTCAGAAAAGAACGATCAGGTCCGGGCACTATTTAAAGCAGGGGCGCTACGCGCGTAGAGCGGCCCCTTTCCCAAGGAGAGTGCGCCATCGACGCGTCCAGCAGCCCTCCGCTCACCGCACAGTCGACGATCGCGGTAGAGCTGGCGGGGATCACCAAGCGCTTCCCCGGTGTCGTCGCCAACCACGACATCCACCTGACTGTCCGAAAAGGCACCGTGCACGCCCTCGTCGGTGAGAACGGCGCCGGCAAGTCGACCCTGATGAAGATCCTCTACGGCATGCAGAAGCCGGACGAGGGCACCATCGCGGTCGGCGGCACCCAGGTGAGCTTCGGCAGCCCCGCCGACGCGATCTCCCGCGGCATCGGCATGGTCCACCAGCACTTCATGCTCGCCGACAACCTCACGGTGCTCGAGAACGTGGTGCTGGGCAGCGAGAAGCTGTACGGCATCGGCGGCACCGCCCGGAAGAAGATCAAGGAGATCTCCGACCGCTACGGCCTCGGCGTCCGCCCCGACGCCCTGGTCGAGGACCTCGGTGTCGCCGAGCGTCAGCGCGTGGAGATCCTCAAGGTCCTCTTCCGCGGCGCCGACACCCTGATCCTCGACGAGCCGACCGCGGTCCTCGTGCCGCAGGAGGTCGACGCGCTCTTCGCCAACCTGCGCGAGCTCAAGTCCGAGGGCCTGTCGGTCATCTTCATCTCCCACAAGCTGGGCGAGGTCCTCTCCGTCGCCGACGAGATCACCGTCATCCGCCGCGGCACGACGGTCGGCACCGCCGTACCCTCCGAGACCACCCCGCGCCAGCTCGCCGAGATGATGGTCGGCAGCGAGCTCCCCACCCCGGAGACCGCCGAGTCGACCGTCACCGACCGGGCCGTCGTCGAGGTCAGGGACCTCACCGTCCACGCCAGCGGCGGCGCCTCCCTCGGCGTCGAGGCCGAGCCCGCGACCGGTGGCGTCACCGGTGGGATCGCCACGGCCGCCGGCGAGGTCAAGAAGGTCCTCGACGACGTCTCCTTCACCATCCACGCCGGTGAGGTCATGGGCATCGCCGGTGTCGAGGGCAACGGCCAGACCGAGCTCATCGACGCCCTGATCGGCACCAAGAACGCCGACTCCGGAGCCATCTTCTTCGAGGGCGCGGACGTCACCTCCTGGGCCACCCGCAAGCGCCGCGAGTCCGGCGTCGGCTACATCCCCGAGGACCGCCACCGCCAGGGCCTGCTCCTGGAGGCACCCCTCTGGGAGAACCGCATCCTCGGCCATGTCACCGAGACACCCAACGCCAAGGGCTTCTGGCTGACCCCGAAGGCCGCCCAGGCCGACACCCGCCGCATCGTCGAGGAGTACGACGTCCGTACCCCCGGCATCGACGTCACCGCGGCCTCCCTCTCCGGCGGCAACCAGCAGAAGCTGATCGTCGGCCGCGAGATGAGCCACAACCCCAAGTTCCTGATCGCCGCCCACCCCACCCGCGGTGTGGACGTCGGCGCACAGGCCCAGATCTGGGACCGCATCCGCGACGCCCGCCGCGAGGGACTGGCCGTGCTGCTGATCTCCGCCGACCTGGACGAGCTCATCGGCCTGTCGGACACCCTGCGCGTGATCTACAACGGCAGGCTGGTCGCCGACGCCGACCCGGCCACCGTCACCCCGGAGGAGCTCGGCTCCGCCATGACGGGTGCCGCCACCGGACACCTTGAGCACGTCGAGGACGAGAGCGCCCCGGAGGACGAGGCCCGATGAAGAAGTTCGACAAGGAGCGACTGCTCCTCGCCGTGGCCGGACCGGCCCTGGCGCTCGTCGCGGCGATCCTGCTGACCTCGGTCGTGCTGCTCGCCTCGGGCAAGAGCCCGATCGAGCCGTACACGCTCATGCTGGAGCAGGCCGGCTACTCCGACGTACAGGTACTGATCATCAACCAGGCGTCGATGTACTACATCGCCGCCCTCGCGGTGGCCCTCGGCTTCCGGATGAACCTGTTCAACATCGGCGTCGACGGCCAGTACCGCCTCGGCGCCATGATGACCGCGGTGGTCGGCGCCCACGTGGCACTGCCGTCCTTCCTCCAGGTCCCGATGCTGCTCCTGGTCGGCGCCCTCACCGGCGCCATGTGGGCCGGTATCGCGGGCATCCTGAAGGTGACCCGGGGCGTCAGCGAGGTCGTCTCGACGATCATGCTCAACTCGATCGCCACCAGCCTCATCGGCTACCTCACCCTCACCGACAACTTCGGTGTGCTGGTCGGAGACAACGTCACGACCGGCGTGATGAAGGAGTCCGGCTGGGTGCCCGGCATCAACCTCGGGTCGGACGTCGGTGAGATCTACGGCCTGGTCTTCCTCGCGGTCGCCATGGGCATCGGCTACTGGGCCGTCCTCAACCGCACCCGCTTCGGCTTCGACCTCAGGGCCACCGGTGAGTCCGAGTCCGCCGCCGCGGCCTCCGGCGTCAACGCCAAGCGCATGGTGCTCACCGCGATGCTGATCTCCGGCGCGGTCGCCGGCATCTCGGGTCTGCCGCTGCTGCTCGGCGACGCCCACACCTACAGCCTCAGCTTCCCGGCCGGCCTCGGCTTCACCGCCATCGGCATCGCCCTGCTCGGCCGCAACAACCCCGGCGGCATCGCACTCGCGGCCCTGCTGTGGGCCTTCCTCGACAAGGCGTCCCCCGCTCTCGACTACGCGACTCCCGAGCCGTACGAGAAGGAGATCGCCACGATCATGCAGGGTCTGATCGTCTTCGCGGTCGTCATCTCCTACGAGGTCGTCCGCACCTGGGGCCTGCGCCGCCAGCAGAAGCGCGTCGGTGAGGAGCTCGCCGCGGCTGCCGCCAACACGAAGAAGGAGGTGGCGGTCTGATGAGCACCGCGACCATCGCCAAGGCGCTGGCGAAGCCCGGAAAGGGCGGCCGCCGTATCTCGCTGCCTGTCGTCCTCCTGATCATCTCGGGCGTCCTCATCCTGACGTCCGTCGTCCGCCTGATCACCGGCGCGGACGGCATCACCTCGACCGGCCAGATGTCCACCGCGCTGCGCTCCGCCGTGCCGATCGGCCTCGCGGGCCTCGGCGGTCTGTGGGCCGAGCGCGCGGGCGTCGTCAACATCGGCCTTGAAGGCATGATGATCCTCGGCACCTGGTTCGGCGCCTGGGCCGGATACCAGTGGGGCCCCTGGACCGGCGTCGTCGTCGGCATCATCGGCGGCGCGCTCGGCGCCGTCCTGCACGCCATCGCCACCGTGACGTTCAACGTCAACCACATCGTCTCCGGTGTGGCCCTGAACATCCTGGCCCTGGGCACCACCCGCTATCTGTCGAAGTACACCTTCGAGGAGGCCGCGCAGGGCTCCTCCAAGCAGTCCCCGCCGATCGAGTCGCTGGGCACCTTCGACGTCCCGGGCCTGTCCGGCTGGCTGGAGACCCTCAACCAGAAGCACTGGTTCCTGGTCTCCGACATCGCCGGCCTGGTCGGCGGCCTGATCACCGACCTGTCGCCGCTCACCGTCGTCGCGGTGGCCCTCGTACCCACCACCTGGTACGTCCTGTGGCGCACGTCCTTCGGTCTGCGGCTGCGGTCCTGCGGTGAGAACCCGATCGCGGCGGAGTCCCTCGGCGTCAACGTCTACAAGTACAAGTACATCGCCGTGATCATCTCCGGCGGCTTCGCCGGCCTCGGCGGTGCCTTCCTGTCGATCGTGTCGTCCAACGTGTACCTCGACGGCCAGACGGCCGGCCGCGGTTACATCGGTCTCGCCGCGATGATCTTCGGCAACTGGATGCCGGGCGGACTCGCCCTCGGCGCCGGCCTGTTCGGCTACACCGACAGCCTCAAGCTGCGCGGCGGCACGACCAACGTCCACGCGCTGATCCTGCTCCTGGCGATCCTGCTGGTGTTCGGCGTCGCGTACCTCATCTGGAAGAAGAAGTACGTCCCCGCCGCCATCACCGCCGCGATCTCGGCCCTGATGTTCGTCTGGTACACCACCACGAGCGAGGTCCCGAACCAGGTCGTGACGGCCAGCCCGTACGTCATCACCCTGCTCGTGCTCTCGCTGTCCGCACAACGCCTGAGGATGCCGAAGGCCGACGGACTGCCCTATCGGAAGGGGCAAGGGAAGTGACCTCCGCCGACTTCGACTGGGACGCCCTGCGGGAGGTGGCGCGCGAGGCGATGAGCCACGCGTACGCCCCCTACTCGGGCTACCCGGTCGGCGTCTCGGCCCTCGTCGACGACGGCCGTACGGTCTCCGGCTGCAATGTCGAGAACGCCTCCTACGGACTCGGCCTGTGCGCCGAGTGCGGGCTGGTCTCGGAGCTTCAGCGCACCGGCGGCGGCCGGCTGACGCACTTCACGTGCGTCGACGGCCGGGGCGAGGTCCTCGTTCCCTGCGGGCGGTGCCGTCAGCTGCTGTACGAGTTCGGTGGCCCGGATCTCCTGCTGGAGACCCCGGCGGGGATCCTGCCGCTGTCCGAGATGCTGCCGCAAGCCTTCGGGCCGGAGCACCTCACCAAGTAACTCCCGTGCGGCCCCTTCGAGTTGCTCCTTCAGACAGCTCGGAGGGGCCGTGCACTTTCTGATTGTCCGGAAGGAATGCTTCATGGCCGTTTTCTCGACGGATGCCATCTCCGTCATCCGCACCAAGCGGGACCACGGTGAGCTCAGCGACGAGCAGATCGACTGGGTCATCGACGCGTACACCCGCGGGGAGGTCGCCGACTACCAGATGGCCGCGCTGAACATGGCCATCCTCCTCAACGGTATGAACCGCAGCGAGATCTCCCGCTGGACCGCCGCGATGATCGCGAGCGGCGAGCGCATGGACTTCTCGTCGCTGTCCCTCCCGACTGCCGACAAGCACTCCACCGGCGGCGTCGGCGACAAGATCACGCTGCCCCTCGCCCCGCTGGTCGCGGCGTGCGGCGCGGCCGTCCCGCAGCTGTCCGGCCGCGGCCTCGGCCACACCGGCGGCACGCTGGACAAGCTGGAGTCGATCCCGGGCTGGCGCGCGCTGCTGTCGAACGAGGAGATGCTGCACGTCCTCGACACCACGGGTGCGGTGATCTGTGCCGCCGGCGACGGTCTCGCCCCGGCCGACAAGAAGCTGTACGCCCTGCGCGATGTCACCGGCACCGTGGAGGCGATCCCCCTCATCGCCTCGTCGATCATGTCGAAGAAGATCGCGGAGGGCACGGGCTCCCTGGTCCTGGACGTGAAGGTCGGCACGGGCGCCTTCATGAAGACCATCGAGGACGCCCGGGAGCTGGCCTCCACGATGGTCGGCCTGGGCACGGACCACGGTGTGAAGACGGTGGCGCTGCTGACGGACATGTCGACACCGCTGGGCCTGACGGCGGGCAACGCCCTCGAGGTCCGCGAGTCGGTCGAGGTCCTGGCGGGCGGCGGCCCGTCGGACGTCGTGGAACTGACCATCGCCCTGGCCCGCGAGATGCTCGCCGCGGCCGGCGTGAAGGACGCCGACCCGGCGAAGGCACTGGCCGACGGCTCGGCCATGGACGTCTGGCGCCGCATGATCGCGGCCCAGGGCGGCGACCCGGACGCGGAGCTGCCGGTCGCCAAGGAGCAGCACGTGGTCAAGGCCGGCGCCTCCGGCGTCCTGACCCGCCTCGACGCCTACGACATCGGCATCGCCGCCTGGCGCCTCGGAGCGGGCCGCGCCCGCAAGGAGGACCCGGTCCAGGCGGGCGCGGGCGTCGAGATGCACGCCAAGCCCGGCGACACGGTCACCGAGGGCCAGCCCCTCCTGACCCTCCACACGGACACCCCGGAGCGCTTCGAGTACGCGCTGGAGGCGGTCGGGGGCTCCTACGACATCGCCGCCGCGGGCACGGACTTCACGGCGTCGCCGGTGGTGCTGGAGCGGATCGCCTGATGTGAGGTGACGGGAGAGGGGCCGGTGCCTTCGGGCGTCGGCCCCTCTCCGTGTTCGCGGTCAGCCCAGCAGCGCCGCGACCACCACCAGGACCGGCACCGACAGCACGGTCGACACCAGGATCGAGTCCCGCGCCAGCCGCTCGCCCACCCGGTAACTCGACGCGTACGTGTAGAGGTTCTGCGCCGCGGGCAGCGCCGATGTCACCACCACGTCGAGGAGTTGGTGGCCGCGCAGCCCGAACACCCCCACCGCCAGCGCCCAGGCGGCCGCCGGCTGGCCCACCGACTTCAGCGCGACCGAGAGCAGGACCAGCTGACGGTCCGGGCCCCGGCCCGGCATCGTGCTGCCGCACAGGGAGATGCCGAACGCCAACAGCACCGCCGGGACGGACATGTTGCCGATCAGCGTCACCGGGTCCATGACCGCCGACGGGATGCGCAGGCCGGTCGCCGAGACCGCGACCCCCGCCAGTGAACCCACCGCGATCGGGTTGCGCAGCGGTGTCAGCAGCCGTAGCCACAGGGGGTCCTTGCCGTCCCGGGCCGACAGGTCCAGGACGGTCAGCGCGATCGGGGTCAGCAGGAGCAGCTGGAACAGCAGCACCGGGGCCACCAGCGAGGCGTCGCCCAGGACGTACACGGCGATCGGGATGCCGAGGTTGCCGGAGTTGACGTAGCTGGAGCACAGCGCGCCGATCGTCGTACGGCCCACGCCCCAGCCGCGTACGGCACCCACCGCGACGAAGACGCCCGCCATCGCCGCCGTGCTCAGCGCGGTCACGACCAGGCGGCTGGAGAAGACCATCGACAGGTCGGCCCGCGCCAGCGTCGTGAAGAGCAGGGCCGGGGAGGCGACGTGGAAGGCGAGCTTGGTCAGGACCTCGCGCCCGTTGTCACCGAGGTAGCCGCGGCGCCCGATCAGATACCCGACCGCGATGACCACGGCGATGACGGCGAAGCCGGTCAGCACCCCCTGCACGGAACCTCCTCGTCGGTGAGGAGAGCGTGGGATATCCAGGGCGGTGCTGATCCGTGGGGCATACAGCCAACCCTCTGGGGAAGAGGATGCCCAGGTCAATGTGATCCCGGTCGGTGGACTCCCGCACGGCCCTCGCAGCGACGATGAGTTCCGCCCGCCCGCCCGGTCTACAGATCGTGGACGCCATGACACCCGCCGTGCTCGTACTGGCCGGCCCCGTCACCCGGGACGAGGTGGCGGGGCTGTGCGACGACGTGCGGGCACTGCTGGACACGACCGGGGCCGGGGTCGTGGTCTGTGATGTGGCCGGGCTCGGACCGCCGGGCCTCGGGGCCGTCGACCTGCTGGCGCGGCTCCAACTCGCCGCCCGGCGGGCCGGCGGACGGATCCGGCTCAGAGACCCCGACCCGGCCCTACACGCCGTCCTCGACCTGGTCGGACTCCGCTTCGAGAGCGTCGAGATGGAGGGGGAGCCCGAACAGCGGGAACCACCTCTTGGTGTCGAGGAAGAAGTGGAACCCGGTGAGCCGGCCCTCTGAGATCTCCAGGACCTGTACCGCCCACGGTGTGTAGCCGCCCGCGTCGGGGTCCGGCTTGTACTGGGCGAACCCCGGCAGACCGTTGACCCGCACCGGCACCAGACGGGAGCCCTCGCAGGCCGAACCCAGCGTCGTCATGAAGCCCGTGATGTCGTCGTGGCCCGTCAGCCACAGGTCGAACGGCGGCATCGTCATGATGGCGTCCTCGTGCAGCAGGGCCGTCAGCGCCGTCATGTCGTACCCCTCGAACGCCGCCATGTAGCGGTCCAGGAGCTTCTGCTGCTCCTCGTCCAGCGGGTCGGACACCGTCGCCTCCGCGCCGTGCCCGTCCCGCTCGGCGAGGGTCGCGCGGGCCCGCTGGAGGGCGCTGTTGACCGATGCGACCGTGGTGTCGAGCAGCTCGGCGACCTCGCTCGCCTTCCAGGCCAGCACCTCGCGCAGGATCAGCACCGCGCGCTGCTTGGGCGGGAGTTGCTGGAGCGCTGCCATGAAGGCGAGCCGTACGGATTCCTTGGCCACGGCCGCCTCCGCCGGGTCCTCGACGGTGGGCAGGATGCGGGCGTCCGGCATCGGCTCCAGCCAGGTGTGGTCCGGGCGGGGGGAGAGAGCGGCCTGGGCGAGCGGGGTCGACTCGGTGAGGTCCATGGGCCTCGCGCGCTTGTTGCCGGCCGTCAGCATGTCCAGGCAGACGTTGGTCGCGATGCGGTAGAGCCAGGAGCGGAGGCTGGAGCGGCCCTCGAACCTGTCGTAGCTGCGCCAGGCGCGGACCATCGTGTCCTGCACCGCGTCCTCCGCCTCGAAGGACGAGCCGAGCATGCGGTAGCAGTACCCGGTCAGCTCGACCCGGTGCTTCTCCAGCCTGACGTCGAGGTCCGTTGTCGTCGTGCTGTCCGTCATCGTCCACCCACCCCTGTGGCCGTTCTGTGTCGCGCCTTTGCGCCCACCACGTTCGAAGCTATCGCAGGGGTCTGACAATGGCGTGCCGAGTGATGAAACATGCAGCTCAGACACTTCTCGCCCCCGCCGCCCTTACCTGTTCCCATCCCCAGGGGCGCGGCCCCTCCGACCCCGTTCCCAGGGGGCTCCGCCCCCTGGACCCCCGCTCCTCAAGCGCCGGAGGGGGCGAGAAAAGGCAGTCCCCCTGGTCGACCGACCTCGACCAGGGGGAAGAAGGGGGGCGTACGGCTCAGGCCACCAGGAGCCGCTGCTGGGCCCGAGCCGCACGCGTTCCGAGGACGGTGATCGTGACGACACCGAGCACCGCCAGCAGACCGACCCCGACGGTCCCGGCCCAGCCGCCCGCGTGGAAGGCGAGCGCACCGACCGTGCTGCCCACGCTGGAGCCGATGTAGTACGCCGACTGGTACAGCGCCGAAGCCTGCGCCCGACCCTCGGTCGCCGTCTTGCTGACCGCCGACGACGCGCACGCGTGACCCGCGAAGAAGCCACCCGTGATCAGCACCAGCCCCAGCAGGACCAGCACCAGCGAGTCCGCCAGCGAAAGCACCAGCCCCGCCGCCGTCGTCGCGCCCGCCGCGTACAGCGCACCCCGCCGCCCGAGGCGCCCCACCAGACGCCCGGCCGTGGACGCCGACACCGTGCCCACCAGGTACACCAGGAAGATCGAGCCGACGACACCCTGCGGCAGATCGAACGGCGCCTCCGTCAGCCGGTACCCGATCACCGTGTACACACCGCCGAACACCGTCATGAACAGCGCGCCGATCGCGTACAGCCGGCACATCAGCGGGTTGGACAGGTGCTCACGGACCGTCCGCACCAGCACCCGCGGCTTCAGCGACCCGGCGACGAAGTGCTTCGGCGCCGGCAGCAGCAGCCGGAACGCCACCGCGCACCCGACCGCGATCGCACCGATCACGCCCAGGGCCACCCGCCAGCCCCACTCCTGCGCCACCCAGCCGGTGATGACCCGGCCGCTCATCCCACCGACACTGTTGCCCGCGACGAACAGTCCGATCGCCGTGACCAGCGCCTTCGGCCGGACCTCCTCCGCCAGATAGGCCGTGGCGGAAGCCGGAAGGCCGGCCAGCGCCGCGCCCTGCAGCGCCCGCAGCGCCACCAGCACCGGCAGTGAGGGAGCCAGCGGGACCAGGAGACCGACGATCACCGCGACCGCCAGCGAACCCGTCATGACCGTGCGCCGCCCGTACCGCTCCGACACCGCGCTCATCGGCAGCACGAACAGGGCCAGTCCGCCCGTCGCCGCCGCCACCGTCCAGCTCGCGTCGCTCGCCGCCACCCCGAAGTCGCCGGAGATCAGCGGCAGAAGGGCCTGCGTGGAGTACAGGAGGGCGAAGGTCGCCACCCCGGCGAGGAAGAGGGCGAAGCTCATCCGGCGGTAGCCGGGGCCGCCCGGGGCCATACGGGAGTCGACGACAGGAACAGCGGATACGGCGCCCATGGTCATGGACGCCTCGGTACTGGCAGGCATGCTTCGAAGTTACGTACACCTCGGTTCATGCGTCCAATGCACGGACTCGCCATAATCGTTCCCATGGTGCATCAACACAGCTCACAGCCTCGACTGTCACCGTCCAGTGACACAGAAGACATGTCGGAGATGTCGATGGTGCTGGCCCCACGGCTGGCGTACTTCGCCGGCGTCGCCCGCACCGAGCACGTCACCCGGGCCGCCCAGGAGATGAACGTCCCGCAGTCCACGCTCTCCCGCGCGATGGTCCGCCTCGAACAGGACCTGGGCGTCGACCTGTTCGCCCGCATCGGCCGCACCGTCTCCCTCACCCCGGCCGGCCGGGCCTTCCTCGGCCACGTCGAACGCGCCCTCGCCGAGATCGACCGCGCCGCCGAGGAGGTCCGCGCCGACGCCGACCCGGCCACCGGCAAGGTCGCCTTCGGCTTTCTGCACACCATGGGCTCGGAGACGGTCCCCGGCCTGATCCGCGCCTTCCGCGCCGACCACCCCCGCGTCCGCTTCAGCCTCGTCCAGAACTACGGCGAGGCGATGCTCGAACGCCTCCGCGCGGGCGAGCTGGACCTGTGTCTGACCTCCCCGGTCCCGGACGCCCCGGACCTGGTCGGCCGCCGACTCGACGAGCAGAAGCTGCGTCTGGTCGTCCCCGCCGACCACCGCCTCGCCTCCCGCAAGCGCGTGCGCCTCGCCGAGGCCGCCGACGAGACCTTCGTGACCCTGGAACCCAACTACGGCATGCGCCGCATCACCGACGACCTGTGCCAGGAGGCCGGTTTCAAGCCGCGGATCGCCTTCGAGGGGGAGGAAGCCGAGACGCTGCGAGGACTGGTCGCCGCCGGTCTCGGGGTCGCCCTCCTCCCGCCGCCCGCCGTGGCCCGCCCTGGTGTCGTCGAGCTGACCGTCACCGCCCCGCGCGCGGTCCGCGAGATCGGTGTCGCCTGGCTCGACGGCCACCCGGACACGCCGCCGGTGGCGGCCTTCAAGAAGTTCCTGCTCGCGCAGCGCGGCCGTCTGCTCCCGGACTGACCGGACTGGCCGGACCGACCACCGCCTTCGCCGAAGCGCGCGAGAGCAGCCCGTGCTTGGGCGCCAGGCACCACGTCACCATGAACACCCCGGTCAGGACCACGACGATGGAGCCGCCGGCCGCCAAGTCGTAGGTGTACGACACGTACAGCCCGGCCAGGCTCCCCGCGCAGCCGATCGCCGACGCGAGCAGCGTCATGGTCCACAGCCGCTCGGTCAGCAGCCGGGCGGTCGCGGCGGGCGTGATGAGCAGGGCGAGGACGAGGACGTTGCCGACGGCCTCCAGCGACATCACGATCGTGGAGGTCACGACCACGTACAGCGTCAGGTCGAGCCGGAACACCGGCAGCCCGGCCGCCCGTGCCGTCTCCCGGTCCAGGCTGACCGCGACGAGCTCCTTGCGTAGGGCGAGCACGACGGCCACGAGCACGGCCCCGATCCCGGCGACCGTCCACACGTCCTGCGGCGACACCGCCAGCACCTGCCCGAACAGGAACGAGGACAGGTCGGTCGTCCAGCTGTCCCGCGTCGACACCAGCACGATCCCGAGGCCGAACGCGAAGGCGAAGAAGACGCCGATGACGGTGTCCTCCTTCAGTCGTCGGTTCTGCGAGACGTACGCGATGAGCACCGAGGTGACGATCCCGGCCGTCGCCCCGCCGAGGAGCAGATTCCCCTCGAAGGTGTAGGCCAGCGCCACCCCGGGGAACGCCGAGTGCGCCACCGCGTCCCCGATGAACGCCATCCCGCGCAGCACGACGTACACCCCGACCACCCCGCACACCAGCCCCACCACGGCGGCGACGGCGAACGCCCGCTGCATGAAGGGAAGTTCCCAGGGGTCGAGCAGGAAGTCGATCACGTCACCGTCTCCGTGGGCATGGCCCGGTCGAGTCCGAAGGCCCGCAGCATCCGGTCCGGTTCGGTCAGCAGCTCGGGCCCGCCCTCGGCGACGACCGTCCGGTTGATCAGCACCACCCGGTCGCAGGTGCGGGCGGCCGCCGCCAGGTCGTGGGTGGTCATCAGCAGGGCCCGGCCCTCGGCGGCGAGCTGTCGGAAGAGCTGGTTGAGGAGCTCCTGGGTGGGGACGTCCACGCCGGTGAACGGCTCGTCGAGCAGCAGGAGCCGGGGTTCCGCCGCCAACGCCCTGGCCACGAGCACGCGTTGGCGCTGCCCGCCGGACAGCTCGCCGATGGGCCGGCGTGCCAGGCCGGTGAGCCCGGTGAGCTCCAGGGCGCGTTCGGCGGCCTCCCGGTCGGTCTGCCGGGGCCGCCGAAGCCACCCGATCGTCCTCGTGCGTCCGGTCAGCACGGCCCCCGCGACGTCGATCGGGAAGTCCCAGGCGAACTCGTGCCGTTGGGGCACGTACCCGGGCCGGGACGCCACGGACACGGCCCCCGAGACGAGCGGCACCAGCCCGAGCGCCGCCCGCAACAGCGTCGTCTTCCCGGCCCCGTTGGGCCCGATCAGCCCGACCAGCTCACCCGCCGCCACGGTGAGCGAGGCGTCCTCCAGCGCGAGCCGCCCTCCGAGCACGACGGACGCGGCCTCGACCCGCAGCACCCCGTTCACACGCCCCGCCGCCGACGCCGTACGCCCCACACCGCACCCCCGCCGACGAGCGCGAGGCCGGCGGCCGCGCCGGCGAGGAGAGTGGGGTGGCCGGCGCCGGTGCCGGCCATGGAGCCGGATGAAGTGCCCTGGTCTGAACCGGTCTTGGTCGAGTCCGCAGCCGAGGGGGAGGGCGAGGACGACGACCCGGCATCGGAGGAGCCGCCCCCGGGGCTCACCGCGTCCGCCTTCCCGTCCCCGACCACGAACGCCACGGTCTCCGTGTCGCTCACGGCCCTTCCGTCGGCGAGTTTCCCGCTCATCCTGAAGGTCAGCCGGTAGGTGCCCTCCTTCGTGAACGCCCACCCGCCGTGCGCATGCGTGTTCGCGGGGACCTCGAAGGAGTCCGGGACGCCGTCCTTGCTGTTGAACAGCACCTCGGCGCCGGACATCGCGTCGTACGTGTACAGCGCGTACGCGCCCGGCCCCGCGACGTCGGCCAGGGTGAATGTCACGCCGCCCTTCATCGCCCCGGCCGCGACGTTGTCCGTCGACCAGCCGGGCCACAGCAGCCCTTCCTGCTGCACCTGGTCGAGCAGCCAGACATCGGTTCCGGGCCTGCCCAGGAAGGCGAAGGCGTCGTTGTCGGGCAGCGTGTTCCTCGCGGCCGGTCCCACGCGCAGGACCAGGGAGGACGGCTCGCGCCAGGTGGTCCTCCCGGAGACCGTGCCGTCCTTGACGTGGATCTGGAGCCTGTCGTCGAGAACGCGGGCGGCGAAGTCGATGTGGCCCTCGTCGAGGACCTTCCGGGTCGAGACGACATCGGACGTGGCGGCCGTGCGCGGCCTCTGCGCCGGAGCGGTGAGCGCGCGCGCCGGGGCCTCGGGTGTGGGGGCAGCGGTCGACTCCACCGGTTCGCCCTCACCCCCGACCACCACGGTGTACACGGTCCCGACGGACAGCTCCCGCCCGTCCGCCGCCGCCGTACCGGCCGCCTCGAAGATGAGCCGGTAGGTGCCTTCCTCGCTGAACTCCCAGCGGCCATCGGCCTGTTCACCCACCGGCACCTCGACCCGGTCCGGCACGTCGTCCGCGCTGTCGAAGAGCACGGAGTCATCCCCGTGCACCGTGACGTCACCCGGTCCGTCCACCCCCGTCAGCGCCCAGGTCACGGTGTCCCCGGCAAGGACACCCGACGGCACCCCCGTCGTGTCCCACCCCGGCGCGGCCGAGTCCGCCTGGACCACATGGGCACTGTCCGCGGGATCGAGCGTCAACTCCCCGTCGGTGTAAGCGATCCTCCCGATCCCGCTCGACGGCTCGTCCGCGACGGCGACCCCGCCCCCCGCGAGTGCGGCCGCCAGCACCACGGCGACCGCGACCCGTTCACTGCCCCTCATCCGGCTTTCCCTCCAAGGCACTTGGCGAGCTCCGTCGCGTTGTGCCGCATCATCGATACGTAGTCGTGGACCTTGTCGTCGAACGAGTCGCCGTAGATCGTGCAGACATCGACCCCCTCGTCCTGGGCGACCCGCTCCAGCACGTTCGCCCGCGCGGCGAGGTTCGGTTCCACGAACACGGCCGGGACCCGCTTCTCCCGGATGGTGTCGCCGAGCCTCTCCACCTCGGCCGCGCTGGGCTCCTGGTTGGGCACCGGCACGACGAAGCCGGCGACCTCCATGCCGTACGCCTTGGCGAGATAGCCGAAGGCGTCATGGGTGGTGATCAGCTTGCGGTTCCGTTCGGGGACGGTCGCGAGCGTCCGCCCGACCTCCTCGTCCAGCGCGCCGAGCCGCTTCAGGTAGGCCGAGGCGTTCTTCGCGTACGTCGTCGCGCCGGCGGGGTCCGCCTTCGCCAACTCGGCCTGGATCCGGCGTACATACGCCTCCGCGTTGGAGACGTCCTCCCAGGCGTGCGGGTCCAGATCGCCGTGCACGTGCTTGCCGAGCACGGCCTGCGGCAGCACCCACAGCGGGTCACCGGCGTTCCCGAGGAAGGAGTACGCGCTCTCCTCGGGCACCGACTCCCGCGCCCGGGCAGGCACGTTCAGTACCACCTCGTCCGGCGCGAACCTCCTTCGCTCGCCGCTCTTCTCGTCGTCGGCGCGGACGTACACCTTCCCGGTCCCGGCGTCGAGCGCGAGGTCGGCGTGTCCACCGTCGAGGACGGTGGCGCCCTCGGGGGCGCCGGTGCCGACGGCGAAGGTGAAGGTGCCGCTGCCGAACTCCTCGGTTGTCCCGTCGAGCGTCTCGGTCCGCCCCTCGACCGTCAGCCGGTACGTGCCCGGCTCGCTGAACGCCCAGTTGACGTGCGTGTGCGCCTCGGGCGGCAGGGTGAAGGAGTCCGAGGCGTCGAAACCGTCACCGGAGTCGACGTACACCTTGGGGCGTCCGAGTGTGTCGGTCAGGTAGACCCGCAGATCCCCCGGCCCCTCCAACTCGGTCGCGGTCGTACGGACTTGGGAGCCGTCCCCGGCGACCTCGCCCTCCACCGCCCAGCCGAGCCACAGCACATCGAGCCCGAGGTCCTCCTCGAGCTTCATCACCGTGCCGCCGTACTGTTCCAGCTTCTCGGCGATCTCGATCTTCGGCGCGGACTCCTGGGCGTTGCTGTGGACCATCTTCATGATCCCGGGCTCCTCCAGCAGCAGTCCGTTGCCGAACACGAGGTCGGCTCGCGCGACCTTCGCCGCGTCCCCGGGACTCGGCTCGTAGGAGTGCGGGTCTCCGTGGTGCGGCACGATCGACGTCACGTCGGTCCGCTCACCGCCGACCTGCCGGACCAGGTCGGCGATGATCGCGGTGGTCGTGGAGACCTTCAACTCGGCGCCGGACGCGCCGGATTCACTCCGGCCGCAGCCGGCGGCCAGCACACAGGCGGCGGTGAGCACCACGGCCGCGATACGCGTGGGACGGCCTCGCATGGGGCTCCCTCCTCTCAGTCGGTCGTACGGCGTCGTCGTACGAGGAACACCGCGCCGCCACCCAGCACGAGGGCGGCCACCGCGATCCCCGCGACCGTCGGCACCTGGGCACCGGTGGAGGCGAGCGCGCCGGACGTGCCGTCGACGCTCACCGCCGCCCCGGAGGCGGTTGCACCCGGTGACCCGGAAGCGGCAGCCGATGCCGATGCCGATGTCGGTTCCGACGCCGAAGCGGTGGCCGTGGGTGTCGCCGAGCCGGTCCCGCTCGCACTCGCCGTCGGTGTCGTCGTGGGTGTGGCCGTCGGTTCGTCCCCCGTCCCCGGTGTCACCGTCGACGGATCGGTGTCGTCCCCGACCACCCAGGCGAGGGTCTGCGTGTCACCGACCCGCGTGCCGTCGGCGAGCGTGGCGCTGACGGTGAACGTGGTGCGGTAGACGCCCTCGGCGGAGAAGGCCCAGTCGAAGTGGGCGTGGGTGCCGCCGGCGAGGGTGTGCGTGTCGGGCAGTCCGTCGCCGCTGTTGAGCGGGACGACCGGGGTGCCCGTCGAGTCGCTGTAGAACATCGCGACGTTCCCGGGCCCCTGGACGGAGTCCAGCCGGAAGGAGACCTTGCCGTCGAGGTCGGTCCTGGGGAACTCCCCGGTGTTCCAGCCGGGCCACACGATCCCGGCGTTCTGCTGCAACGGCAGCCACCACACCGCGTCGCCCGGGGTGCCGAGGAAGTCGTATCCCTCGGGGATCTTCCGTTTGGCGGCGGGCCGTACGTGCAGGACGACCCGGCCCGGCTCGTGCCACGTGTGGTCGAGTTCGGAGCCCTCCTTGAGCTGGAACTCCAGCTCGCCGGCGACCTTCCGGGCCGCCATGTCGACGTGCCCCTCGGAGATGACGTGCGTCGTGGCGGTGGGAGACGGAGTGGGGCTCGCGGACGGTGTCGGCGTGGTCCCGTCGCCCGGCATCACGGTCGACGGATCGACGTCGTCGCCCACCACGACGGCCAGCGTCTCGGTGTCGGTGGCGCCGCCGGCGGTCACGGTGAAGGTGAGCCGGTAGACGCCTTCGGCGGTGAACTGCCAGATGGGCGCCAGCCGTTCCGTGTCCCCGGCCAGGATGAAGGACCGCGGTACGCCCTCCGCGCTGCCGAGATGGGCGATCGCCGGGCCGTTCACACTGTCGATCTCACGCGTGTACGTGGCCAGGCCGAAGACCCCGGGCCCCTCGAACCCGGACAGCGCGACCTCGGTGTCCCCGCCCGCCTCGGTGCCCTTCCAGCCCGGCTCGGCCGCGAAGATGTTCACCGCCTCCCAGCCGCCCAGCTGCCAGGAGTCCATGTTGGTGGTCCCCAGCGCCGTGGCCACCGGGTCCGGCGTGTACTGGAGGGCGGACGGTACGACGTGCAGGACGACCTCGGACGGTTCGCGTACGACCGTGGAGCCGGCTCCGCGGTCGTCGATCTGCAACCGCAGCCCGCCGTCCACCTGGCGGGGCGTGAAGTCGAGTTCGCCCTCGTCCAGGACGACGGCACCGCCGGCGGCGCGGGCGTCCCCGCTGCCGCCGGCGACGACCAGCCCTGCCGCGCACAGGAGCACCGCTGCCGTCGTGGTGAGAGCGGCCGCCGTGAAGGCGCGCCCGCCGCGCGTCAGGGCTTCCGTCATGAGCTGACGACGACGGTGTAGGTCCCGGTGGCGGTCTTGGCGACACCGCCGACCGTGCCGGAGACCCGGAACGTCAGCTGGTAGGTGCCGGCCTCCTCGAAGGCCCAGTTGGCGTGGTTGTGGGTGGCGACGGCGAAGGTTCTGGACTTGAAGCTGCTGGTCGCGGTGTCGCTGTCGAACCAGCGGCTGCCGCTGCCCGCGTAGACGCTGAAGTCCTCGGTCGAGGCGCCGTCGCGGGTGGCGCCGACGAGGGTGAACGTGACGTTGTTGTTGGCGAAGACCCCCGTGGTCAGGTGCTCGGTGGAGACGCCGGGGAAGAGCACCCCGGCGGCGGTCGCCTCGGCCTCGGTGTCCGGCAGCAGCCAGACCTGGCTGCCCGAACCGAGGAAGGCGTGGCCCGGGTTGGTGACCTTCGCGGCGGCCGGGACGGCCAGCGTCAGGTCCGCGGGGTCGTACTCGGTGTCGTTCTCCTCGTCATGGGCGTGCAGGCTCAGCGCGGAGCCGTCCCAGTCGGCGTCGAGGACGTCGACATGGCCGGACGACAGCGTCGTCGCGGCGAACGCCGAGGAGTTGAGACCGGCGGTGGCGAGCGTGGCGGCGGCGATGCCGGCGACGGTCAGCAGACGGTTGCGGGTACGCAAAAGAGGACCCCCCTTAGGTCATGGACATGCCCCCATGGGCACGTAAAGACGATAATCATTTTCAGTAAAGAGTGGCAAGGGGGTCATGAGAGGGGAGTGCGGGCGCTGTGAAGCGCGTGACGGTGTCGGTCACCGCCGGGCGGTGCTGCCGGCTACCGCCGCAGCGACCGCCCGAAGCCCGCCGCCAGCGGCATCCGCAGCCCCAGCGGCGGCGGGGCGGCCAGGGCGTCCTCGACCGGGCGGGAGAACGCGCGGCCGAAGAGTGAGCCCATGACGAAGTCCTCGGCCAGCGCGTGGACTTCGTCCCGGTGCTGGCGCAACGCGTGGCCGTCGGAGTGGACTTCGAACCGGCAGACGTCCCGGTTCGCCTTCTTCGCCCGTGCCGCGAGCCGGAACGACAGCTCCGGGTCCGTGCGCGCGTCGTTCGTGCCGTGCACCATCAGCACCCGTCGGCCCACGAGCTGCTTCACCGGTTCGGGGGGCGCCGCCACGTCCTCCTCGGGCAGCCAAGGGGCGATGGCCAGCACGGAGTTGACGGCCTCGTGGCCGGCCGCGTGCAGCGCGGCCCGGGCGCCCATGTCGACGCCGGCCAGGCACACGGCGACGTCGCCGTAGCGCCGTACGACTTCCTCCGTGGCCCAGTCGGCGTCCCGGGCGAGATGTGCCTCCGCGCCGTTCCAGCCGCGGTAGCGGTAGTGGACGACATGGGTGGCCAGACCGTCCTCCCGGCCCGCGCGCGCCAGCCGGCGGCCGAGGGCGCGGACGGACGCGGTCGCCATCATGGAGGACGGTCTGCGGTCGGAGTTCTCCTCGCCGCCGGGGAGCAGCAGCACCACCCCGCTCACCGCCGTCGGTTCCGGACCGAGTGCCCGTCCCAGCCGGGCCGTACGAACCGGCGTCGCTTGCTGTGCCATGACAGAACAGTGTCAGAAGCGTCCGTGTACTCCACCCGTCGGGGCGGTCACCGTTACGTATCGACGGAGTTGTACACCGAGCGATCTACGCGCGTAGGAGTTAGAGTGCGTGAATGACGAGCCAGACTGACCGGACGGGAACCACCCCGAGCTCGGACCAGATCCGCCGGGCACCCAAGGTTCTGCTGCACGATCACCTCGACGGCGGGCTGCGCCCCGGCACCGTCGTCGAGCTCGCCCGGGACACCGGGTACGCCCAACTCCCCGAGCACGACGCCGACAAGCTCGGCATCTGGTTCCGCGAGGCCGCCGACTCCGGTTCGCTGGAACGGTACTTGGAGACCTTCTCCCACACCGTCGGTGTGATGCAGACCCGCGAGGCCCTGGTCCGGGTCGCCGCCGAGTGCGCCGAGGACCTCGCCGCCGACGGGGTCGTCTACGCCGAGGTGCGGTACGCCCCCGAGCAGCACCTCGAGGGCGGGCTCGGCCTCGAAGAGGTCGTCGAGGCCGTCAACGAGGGCTTCCGGGAAGGGGAGCGGATCGCCCGCGAGAGCGGCCACCGCATCCGCGTCGGCGCCCTGCTCACCGCGATGCGGCACGCCGCCCGCGCCCTGGAGATCGCCGAACTCGCCAACCGCTACCGCGATCTGGGTGTGGTGGGCTTCGACATCGCGGGCGCCGAGGCCGGCTACCCGCCCACCCGGCACCTCGACGCGTTCGAATACCTCAAGCGCGAGAACAACCACTTCACCATCCACGCCGGCGAAGCCTTCGGGCTCCCCTCCATCTGGCAGGCCCTGCAGTGGTGCGGCGCCGACCGGCTCGGCCACGGTGTGCGCATCATCGACGACATCCAGGTCCACCAGGACGGCTCGGTCAAGCTCGGCCGGCTCGCCTCCTACGTCCGGGACAAGCGCATCCCGCTGGAGCTGTGCCCGAGCTCCAACCTCCAGACCGGGGCCGCCGACTCCTATGCCGAGCACCCGATCGGGCTGCTGCGCCGGCTGCACTTCCGGGCCACCGTGAACACCGACAACCGGCTGATGTCCGGTACGAGCATGAGCCGTGAATTCGAGCATCTGGTCGGAGCGTTCGGCTACACGCTCGACGACATGCAGTGGTTCTCCGTCAATGCGATGAAATCAGCGTTCATTCCTTTCGATGAACGACTGGCCATGATCAATGACGTCGTCAAGCCCGGATATGCCGAGCTGAAGTCCGAATGGTTGTTCCAGCAAACCGCCTCCACCAGCGGTTCTGTGGCCGACGAGGGCTGATCGCGGATCTCGCGGAAATCGAAATGCGGACGGGTATTCACAATCCGTCCGCATTTCGATGTTTGCGGCGGATGCCGATGCGTGTTTACGGTCGTGGACCGCTCACATCACCGTCATCCCATTCGAGGACGCATTTTCATGAAGCAGTCTGCTGCCAAGACCCTCGGTGTCGCCGCCCTCGGTGCCGCCTTCGCCGCCGTCGGTGCGGGTGCCGCGAACGCCGCCCCGGCCGTTCCGGACGCCTCCCAGGCGCTGGACACCGTCACCAAGACGCTTCCGGCGGAGAACGTCGCCAAGGCGCTGCCGGGTGCCGGTGACGCGCTGTCGCAGGCGCAGCCGGCGGTCGCCGCGGGTCTGGCCGCCGTGACGCCCGCCGCCCAGAGCGCGCTCGCCGACGGCCCGACCAAGCCGGTCGCCGGTCTGCTCGGCGGTCTGCCGGTCGGCCAGACCGGGCTGCCCACCCAGGGTCTGCCGCTGAACGGGATCCCGCTCGGCTGAACCGCCGAACGCCCCGATGGGGCGCACCCCTGGTACGGGGTGCGCCCCATCGGCGTAGGTGCGAAAGGCCGGTTACCAGGCCGCCTGCGTCTTGTTCACCTTGCCCTCGGAGGGGAACAGGATCCACAGGGCGATGTAGAGCAGGAACTGCGGGCCGGGCAGCAGGCACGAGAGCAGGAAGATCACCCGCATCGTGGTGGCCGAGGTGCCGAAGCGCCGTGCCAGCGCGGCACACACTCCGCCGATCATGCGGCCGTTGGTGGGGCGGGCAAGGCGGGACATTGCGGCTCCTTCGTGAGCGTTGTCGGGCTGCCTTTCCGGCTGCCTCGTCTGTCTTCGACGCTACGGAGACGAAGGGGGCAAAGCGTCGCTCTACGGTGCGATGCCGACCCTGGGAATCGTCGGGGTACGACCCTGAGAGGGCTCCTCCGCAGGGACGGCCGCCCGCCTGGGCAACCGGGACCTGCGGCGGAACCAGGCGCGGCCCGCGGGGATGAAGGCGGCGTGCGCGAGGCCCACGCCCACGGTGTTCAGGAGGACCGAGTCGATGTCGACGACCTGACCGGGGACGCCGGTCTGCAGCAGTTCGATGCCGAGGGAGATCAGGGCGCCCGCGGCGACCGTACGGATCAGGGACGCGAGCGGGGAGACGTACAGCCTGCCGTGCGCCAGCGGGAACAGCACCCCGAGCGGGGCCAGCAGCGCGACCGCCTCACCGATCCGCCGGGCGGCCTGCGGCCAGCCGAGGGCCAGGTCGGCCCGGATCCCGGCGAGCGGGGTGAGATTCGGCGGCGTCATCCACGGGACGTCCAGCGGTCGCAGGGTGAGCCAGGCCACGAACGCGAGATGCGCGACGAGGAGGAAACCCCCCGCCGCCCGCATGCGGATCACGGCGCTGCTGCCGATGGAGCCTTGACGCTGCACGACCCCCTAGACGCGGGGTGCGGCGGGATCGGTTCCGGGCATACGGGTGAGGCGTCCGCCACACCCGTACATCAGCCGTCCGTGACCTCCGTCGACGGAGGTTTCGCGCTGGTCGGTTCGGCGCGGACCTCGTCGGTGCACTCGTAGCGGCGCAGGGCGGCGCCGTTCGGGCCGCCGAGGATGACCGAGCCGTCCCCCTCGGCGGCGGCCGAGTCGGAGAACGTGCAGACGATCTGGGCGAGGGAGGACTTGGCGAGGGCATCCGGCGGGAAGCTCAGCCGGAGGGTGTCCTCGGGATCCTCGGAGCGCGGCCCGGTCACCGTCATGCCGTCGCGCACGGTCGTCCGGTACCCGGCCTCCGCCTCGCCGGCCGACGGCGCCGCCGCGAGCTCGTTGAGCAGCTCCTGCGCCACCAGCACCCGCCGCCGGGAGTCCGCCGTACCGTCCTCGACGCTCACCGTCCGGTCGACGGCCACCAGCGACGAACCGCACAGCAGGAACACCTGCACCGCCAGCCCGCGCGAGGACTGCGCGGAGACGTCCGGCTCCGAGACGGAGCAGTGCACCCGTGAGGGCGCGGGCCCGAAGTCCGTCGGGACCTCGGTGGCCCGGATACCGCACCCGGTGGCCAGCGCCGCCAGCACGGGCAGCGCCAGCAGCCGTCGTACGGTCACGGTGCTCATGCCCCGCCGCCCCCGCCCTCGCGTCACGCTCATGGGTTCTTCTCCCCCTCGCCCTCCTGCGCCAGCTCCGACCCGTCCCTGGGCAGTCGCAGCGTGAAGACCGCGCCGCCCTCGGGGGAGTTCGCGGCGGTGATCTCGCCGCCGTGGATATGGGCGTTCTCCAGGGCGATGGAGAGGCCGAGTCCGCTGCCCTCGGAGCGGGGGCGCGACGCGCTCGCCTTGTAGAACCGGTCGAAGACATGCGGCAGGACGTCCTCGGGGATGCCGGGCCCGTGGTCCCGCACCTCGATGACGACCGAATCGTCCGCCGCCCGCACCGCCACCCGCACCGGCGAACCGCCGTGCTTGAGCGCGTTGCCGACCAGGTTCGCCATGATCACGTCCAGGCGGCGCGGGTCGAGCCGGGCGTGGATGCCGCGTTCGGCGTCCAGGTCCACCGCGTCCAGCCAGGCCCGCGCGTCGATGCAGGCGGTGATCTGGTCGGCGACGTCGACGTCGTCCAGGACGAGACGGGCGGTACCCGCGTCGAAGCGGGTGACCTCCATCAGGTTCTCGACGAGGTCGTTGAGGCGCCGCGTCTCGCTGACCACCAGCCGTACCGCCGGCTCGATCATCGGGTCCATCGAACCCGATTCCGCCTCCAGCTCCTCCTCGAGGATCTCCGTCACGGCGGTGATCGCGGTGAGCGGCGTACGCAGTTCATGGCTCATGTCGGCGACGAACCGCCGGGACGCCTCGTCCCGCCCGGCCATGTCGTCGACCCGTTTCTCCAGGGCCTCGGCCGCGTCGTTGAACGTCCGTGACAGATCGGCGAGTTCATCGGTGCCGGACACCCTCAGCCGGGTGTCCAGCTTGCCCTCGCCGAGCCGGCGGGCGGCGACCCCGAGCCGGTGCACCGGTTTCAGTACGGTCGTGGCGGCGGCCTGCGCGAGCAGCGCCGAGCCGATCAGTGCGAGACCGGTGGCGATACCGAGCGACCAGGCAAGGGAGTTGAGGTCCTTCGCCTCCGGCTCCAGCGACTTGAGCATGTAACCGGTGGTGCCGCCGTTGATGACCTTCGTGCCGGCCACGAGATACGGGGTGCCGTCGTCGACGATCCGCTGCCAGTACAGGTGGTACGCGTACTTGTTGGAGGAGTCGACCTCCTGCGTCTCGTCCACCGCGGCCCGCAGCGACCTGGGGACGTCCTGGACCGCGAAGCCGTTCAGGGCGCCGGAGTTGGCGTACAGCGCCTCGCCGTCGGAGCCCTTCGCGACGAGCAGCACACTGAACCGCTGGCTGCTGTTGGCCATCTCCTGTGCGGTGCGCTGGAGTTCGTACTGCTCGGGGAGCTCGGGCAACAGGCCCGCGTGGTTCTGCATCTCCTGCTGGAAGTCGCGCAGCACCGCGTCCTGGGTGCGGGTGAGCACCGCCTCGCGGTTGAGCCAGTAGGCGATCCCGGACGCGGACACCGCGGCGGTGAGCGCCACGAGCCCGAAGACCACGACGAGCCGCAGACGCAGACTGGTGAAGCGCAGTCGTGTCAGATGTCCCTTGCGAGCCGCGGCCCAGCCGCGGATCCCCCCTTGCGCTTGGGTCACTGAGGCGTGTCCAGCCGGTAGCCGACACCACGGACCGTGCGGATCAGGGTCGGGGACGACGGTACGTCCTCGACCTTGGCGCGCAGCCGCTGCACACAGGCGTCGACGAGCCGCGAGTCGCCGAGGTAGTCGTGCTCCCACACAAGGCGCAGCAACTGCTGGCGGGACAGCGCCTGTCCGGGCCGCCGGCTCAGCTCGAGCAGGAGCCGCAGCTCGGTCGGCGTGAGCTGCAGGTCCTCGCCGTTCTTCGTCACGGTCATGGCCGCGCGGTCGATGACGAGCGAACCGAAGGTCGCCGCGTCGTTGGACTCCCGCTCCCCGCGCCGCAGCACGGCCCGGATCCGGGCGTCGAGCACCCGGCCCTGCACGGGTTTGACGACATAGTCGTCCGCGCCGGACTCCAGTCCGACCACGATGTCGATGTCGTCGCTGCGCGCGGTCAGCAGAATGATCGGCAGCTGGTCCGTGCGCCGGATGCGCCGGCACACCTCGAACCCGTCGATGCCGGGCAGCATCACGTCCAGCACGATCAGGTCCGGCCGCTGCTCACGCAGCAGCTTCAGGCCGTCCTCGCCGGTGGCAGCCGTGGCAACCCGGTGACCCTGGCGCGTCAGTGACAGCTCCAGGGCCGTGCGGATGGCGTCGTCGTCCTCGATCAGCAACAGGGAAGGCACGGGGCTCATTCTGGCCCATGGCGGGGTGCGGTTTCGACACCTGTACGGGTACGTGCACGTAGCGCCGCTCTCTGTGACCGTGCTGTGTCTTCCCTGAGGCCGACCCCTGTGACAGGTCTGTGACAGTCGGCGGACACGGCCATGAAGGTGCGAGGGCAAGCTTCTCGGCACAGGCAAGGAAGCACAGCCTGGGAAGCAGAACACCGGAAGTCCACGACGGGGGGCGCGAGATGAACACGCTGCACAGCAACAGCACCAGCGCAGTGATCACGCGTCTGCACGACGTGAACGGGGGCCGGGGTTCCGAGAAGTCCGGCGCCGTGAGCGGGCGGGGGTGCGCTCGCGGCGCTGGGCGTCAGCACACCACGTACATGTCGGTGGTTGACGGTTTCACGGGGGAAGCACACGGGGGAAGCGCGTACAGGGAGGACTCGGGGGAGCGTCGTTCGCTGTCGGAGGCGGAGTTCACCGCCTACGTCCAGGAGCGCCGCGCCTCCCTGTACGCAACCGCCTACCACCTGACCGGTGACCGCTTCGAGGCCGAGGACCTGCTCCAGAGCGCGCTGTTCTCGACGTACAGGGCCTGGGACCGGATCAGTGACAAGGCGGCCGTCGGGGGATACCTGCGACGGACGATGACGAATCTGCACATCAGCGCGTGGCGCCGCCGCAAGCTGAACGAGTACCCGACCGAGGAACTGCCGGAGACGCCCGGCGACACGGACGCGATGCGCGGCACGGAACTGCGCGCGGTCCTGTGGCAGGCGCTGGCCCGGCTGCCCGAACTCCAGCGGACGATGCTGGTCCTCCGTTACTACGAGGGCCGCACCGACCCGGAGATCGCGGACATCCTCGACATCAGTGTCGGCACGGTGAAGTCCAGCATCTGGCGGTCGCTCCGCCGGCTGCGCGAGGACGAGGTCCTCAGCTTCGGCCGTGACGAGGAGGACGCCTTCGGGGAGCTCGTCGCCTGAGGGTTGGGGGAGCACCACCACGGGGGAGCACCGCGGGGGAGCGGTAGCGCGGTGGTGCGGTAACACGGGGGAGCAGTACCGGGGGGTTTCACGGGGGAAGCACCACCGGGGGGAAATCGGGGGAAGCACCACCACGGGGGAAGCACCAAAAAGCGGGACTGGAGGGCCGGGGGGTCCGTCCAGTCCCGCTTTGGCGTGTGCTCAGCGGGCCGCCATGGGAGCCGCCTCGGCGGCACTGTCCCCGACGGCGATACCCACGGCGGGATCGACCCCCTCGATGCGGTACGCGCCGGTCCCGCTCTCGGGGATGCCGTCCCCGGAGTCGTTCGGGGTGTCGTCGCACTCCGCGACCGTGGCGGTGCCCAAGCGCTCGCCGACGGTGAACACGGACTTCTCGGTGGGCAGATAGTCACGGCTGTCGTAGGTCACCAGACCCGAGCAGGAGGCCGAGGCCTCGCCGCCGGCGCATCCGGTGGCGGCCAGCAGCGCCGCGGCCGCCACGAGCAGGGTTCCACGTGTGATCGTCATGGTCCTACGACGTGGAAGGCGCCGAGGACGTTCAGCCCGCCGGAGTCGAGGCCGCCGGACGGCGGCCCGCCGCTGCCGCGGCCAGTCGGCCGAGCGCCTCGTCCTTGTCGCAGGCGTGGGCGCCGAGCGCGGTCTGGCGGGAGACGATCGTGCGCTCCTGCCGCATCAGCCGCCAGCCGCGGCGCAGCAGGAACGGCACCGACTTACGGCCCTCCCTGAGGTCCCGCAGGAAGCGGCGCCGGAACGTCTGGACGGGACCGCGGCTCAGGCACAGGGCGTCGGCCAGCACACCCAGCTCCTGGCAGCGCGTCACGATCTCCGCGGCGAAGATGCCCTCCGCGATGAACAGCGGGGTCCGCCCGATGTCGACGGTCTCCGCGCCGGTGCGGGCGCTCAGCGAGATGTCGTACTGCGGGACGTCCGTACGACCCGTGCCGCACAGCTCGACGATCGCCGCGACGGCCACGTCCGCGTCCCACGACTCGGGGTGGTCCCAGTCGATGTCGGAGCTCCCCGCCACCAGCGGCAGAGTCGGGTCGTCGCCCTCCTTGTAGAAGTCGTCGAGCCTGAGGACCGGAAGACCGGAACGGGCCGCGAGGAGGGACTTGCCGGAGCCGGAGGGGCCGCAGAGCAGCACGACTCGCGTCGGTATGGACGAAGGGGAACTCACGGGACACCAGTGTGCGGCATTCACCCGCTGTTCATCGACCCCGCGGACCGGCATTGCAGTGCGCGTCACATCGGCGACCACCTTGGGTGCCGTACCGCTCACCATGCGTGTGTGAAGTCGCGGCACCAGACCTGGCAACTAGCTGCCAACCGGGGTGACGCACGAGTGCGTCGCGCGTGATCCTCGCCTTCGTCACCCTGCACGCGACGCTGGGAGCGTTCTTTCCATGTGCGGCATAGTCGGCCTTGTCTCCTTCACCCAGGACCTCGCGCACCGCTCCGACCTGGTCGAGTCGATGCGCGGCGCGCTCGCCCTGCGCGGTCCGGACGCAGTCGGCGAGTGGTCCTCTCCGAGAGCCCTGTTCGTGCCCCGCCGGCTCGCCGTGGTCGACCTGTCGGGCGGACACCAGCCCGCCGTCGCCACCGACGCGGCGGGCCGCGAGACCGTCGTGCTCAACTACACCGGCGAGGTCTTCAACTTCGCCGAGCTGCGCGAGGAACTGCGCGGCCGCGGCCATGAGTTCCGCGACCGCAGCGACACCGAGGTGGTGCTGCGCGCCTACCAGGAGTGGGGGCCGGCCTGCGCCGAACGGCTGCGCGGCATGTTCGCCTTCGCCGTGTGGGACGTACGGACCGAGGAACTCGTCCTGATCCGCGACCGGTTCGGCATCTACCCGCTGTTCTACGCCGAGACCCCGGACGGTCTCGCCTTCGGCTCCGAGCCCAAGGCGCTGTTCGCCACCGGCCTGGTCGAGCCGGTCGTGGACCGGACCGGGCTGCTGGAGGCACTGTCCTTCACCCCCACTCCCGGACTGTCGGTGTTCAAGCACACCCGGGAGGTGATCCCGGGCGAGGTCGTCCGCTACTCGCGCGCCGGCGTCAGCCGCGCCCGCTACTGGAACTTCACCCCGCGCGAGCACACCGACGACCTCGCCACCACGGAACGCACCGTGCGCGAGATGCTGGAGGACATCGTCCGGCGCCAGGTGATCTCGGACGTGCCGATCTCCTCGATGCTCTCCGGCGGCCTGGACTCCAGCGCGATCTGCGCCCTGGTCAACCGCTCCCTCGGCGGCGGCGACCGGCTCCAGACCTTCTCCATGGAGTTCGCCTACCACCTGGAGAACTTCCGCCCCGACGAGGTGCACGACTCCCCGGACGCCCCCTACGTCGCCAAGATGGCCGCGCACCTGGGCAGTGAGCACCGCGAACTGCTGGTCGACCGGGACCACCTGGCCGACCGCGAGGCCCAGGCGGCCGTGGTGCGGGCCCATGAGCGGCCCGTCGCCGGACTCGACATGTACGTGTCGCTGTACCGGCTCTCCCAGGAGGTCCGCCGCTTCTGCACGGTCACCCTCACCGGCGACGGCTCGGACGAGCTGTTCGGCGGCTACATGTGGTTCCACGACCCGTTCTACGTGAAGTCCAGGACCTTCCCCTGGCTCGGCGCCTCGCACCAGATGGAGTTCCTGTCCGGACTCCTGGACCGGGAGCTGTTCCACGAGCTCGACTTCGCCGGGTACACCCGGGCCCGCTACGAGGAGGCCGTCGCCGAGGTTCCGCTGAGCGGTGACGAAACCGCGCACGAACGCCGGATGCGGGAGATCACGTACCTCAACATGACCCGCTATCTGCGGGTCATCCTCGACCGCAAGGACCGCCTCGGGATGGCCGCGTCCATCGAGGGGCGGGTGCCGTTCTGCGACCACGAACTCGCCGAGTACGTCTACAACGTGCCGTGGGAGATGAAGGTCGCCGACGGGCGGGAGAAGAGCCTGCTGCGGGCCGCGGTCCGTGACCTGCTGCCGGAGGCGGTCCTCCAGCGGAAGAAGTCGCCGTACCCGACGGTCCAGGACCCCGCCTACCGCACCGCGCTGCGCGCCCAGCTGAAGGAGATCACCGAGCGGCCCGGGGCCCGGGTGAACGACCTGCTCGACCCCGCGCGCGTCGAGTCCGTGCTGACCGACCCCACCTACGGGCTGCGGGCAGGGGTGACCCGGATGAGCATCGAGGCGGCCGTGCAGCTGGACCACTGGTTCGAGTCCGGCGTACGGGTCGAGCTCTGATGCCCCTCACCGAGCTGCTGGTCGCCGCGTGCGAGACGTACGCGGACCGGGTCGCGGTGGTGCACGAGGACACCGAGTACACCTATGCCCAGCTGGACGCCGCCTCCGCCCGGATCGCGGCCGCGCTCGCCGAACGGGGCGTGGCGCCCGGCGCGTACGTCGGGGTGCAGGCGGTGCGCGGCTGGTGGCGGTGTGCGGCCGTGCTCGGCATCTGGCGGGCGGGAGCGGCGGTCGTCGCCCTGGACCCGGGGCTGCCGGCCGACCGCCTGGACCGGATCATCGACGCGGCGGACGTCCGGCTGACCTTGACCGACGCGCCGGCATCCGTCGACCTCGGACCGGATGTGACGACGCTCGTGGGCGAGGTGCCCCGCCGGTCCGGTCCGGGCCCGGTCGCGGGTGCGGGTCTCCGTCGCGCGGGGTCGGTTCCGGGGGCGGGCGAGGGGCCTGGCCGGGTTGGTTCGGGCGCGAGCGTGGGGCCGGTGCTCGATCGGAGCGGTCCTGTCGCCTATGTCGTCGCCACCTCCGGGTCCACGGGGACGCCCAAGTGCGTGGCGGTTCCGCCGGAGGTCCTGGAAAGGCTGGCCGGCTGGCACCGGGACTGTTGGGAGCGGGGCGAGGTGCCGCGCACGCTGCATGCCGCGTCGGTCGGGTTCGATGTCGGGTTCCAGGAGTTGGTGGCGGCCTGGGTCGCGGGCGCGCCGCTGGTCGTGGTCGACGACATCACCCGCCGCGACCCGTTCCTGCTCGCCGCCGTGCTGGAGCGGTACGACATCGCGCGCGCCTTCCTGCCGGTGGCCTCCCTGCACGCGCTGGCCGTCGCGGTGCCGGTGACCGGCCATCGGCTGCCCGCGCTGCGGGAGGTCGTCGTCGCGGGCGAGCGGCTGGTCGTCAACGACGAGGTGCGTGCGCTGTTCGCGGGCCTGGACGCGACCCTGGTCAACCAGTACGGGCCCAGCGAGACGCATGTCGTCACCGAGTACCGGCTGCCACCGGACCCGGCCGCCTGGCCCGCGCATCCGCCGCTCGGCGGCTCCGTGGCCGGCGCCGGGCTGCTGCGGCTGCGGGACGGGATCCTCGGCCCCTTCGCCGAGGGCGAGGAGGCCGAACTCGTCGTCACCGGCCGCTGCCTGGCCACGGGGTACCTCGGCGACGAGCGGCTGACCGAGGAACGGTTCCAGGAGCTGCCGTACGTCGACGGCGGCACCCGGCGCGGCTACCTCACCGGCGATCTGGTGCGGCTGGAGGACGGCCTGCTGCACTTCGTCGGCCGTATCGACGACCAGCTCAAGGTCCGCGGGTACCGCGTGGAGCCGGGCGAGGTCGAGGCGGTCCTGAGCCGGGTCCCCGGAGTGCGCCGGGTCGCCGTCGTCGGCCTCGGCACGGACCGCACGACCGCGCTGCAGGCCTACGTCGTCCCGGCGGGCGAGGACCGAGCCCCCGACGTCGGCGCGTTGCGCACGGCCTGCGCGGCCGCGCTGCCCGACTACATGGTCCCGGCCCGCTTCGTCCTCGTACCGGAACTCCCCCTGACGACCAACGGCAAGCTCGCCCGCCGCGAACTGCCGGACGCGGTGGGGGCGGGGGGAACGCGTGGGTGAGGTGACGGAGGCGGCGGGCGTGCGGTCAGTCGGTGCGCCGGTGCTCGTGCGGTTGTCTCCCGCGCAGGAGGCGATGTGGCTGGAGCAGCAGTTGCATCCGCGGTCCGTCAACGGTGGGTTTCTGTCGGTGCTCATCAGCGGTGGAGTGACCCCGGAGCGGGTGCGGGCGGCGTGTCTGGCCGTGTGTGAGGATCATCCGCAGCTCAGAGGGCTGGTCACGGAGGGGGCCGAGGCGCGGATGGCGATCAGTCCGGCGGCGGAGGTGCTCCAGTTCGAGGAGTTGGGGGTGGCGGCCGCACCTGGGCAGGAGCTTGCCGCGGCCCGCGACTGGTACCGGGCGCACCGGGTCGGACCCTGGGACCTGACCACCCGCTCGCCCATCACCTTCTCCCTGCTGACGCACGGACCCGACCGGCACACCCTGGTCGTCGGCGTCCACCACATCGCCTTCGACGGGCGCTCCAAGTTCGTCTTCGCCCGCCAGTTCCTGCGCGCCCTCGCCACCGGCCCCCGGCCCCCGCGCGACAACCACGCCCTGCCCGAACACCCGGCGATCGACGAGGAGCTGGACGACGTCGTCCGGTACTGGCTGACCGCCGGTCTGCTCGACCTGCCCGGTCTGGTCCTGCCCCGCTCCGCCGGCACCGACGAGGACGCCGCGGTACGGCCGACGCCCCGCTTCGACCTGCCCGCCGAGCACTGCGCCAGGCTGCGCGAACTCACCCGGCGGACGGGCGTCAGCTTCTTCACCGGCCTGGTGGCCTGCGCCGCCGCGGTCCTGCACGGGTACGGCAACCGCCGTTTCGTCCTGGGCATCCCGGTGGACACCAGCGTGCCCGAGACCCGGGACCACATCGGCCTCCAGGTCAACGTCGTGCCGTGTCTGATGGAGGTGACACCCGGGACGACGTTCCGGGACCTGCTGGCGGCCGCGGGGGAGGCGCTCGGCCTCGTCCACCGCCATCGCCGGGTCCCCTTCAGCTGGGTCCTGCGCGAACTGCGCCGACGGCACGGCGTGGACGTCAGCCAGGGCGCCTTCGACCGGATAGGAGTGTCCTATCCGTCGGTCGCGCGCGACCTGGGCGAGGTGGCGGGGCTGGAGTTCGACTGGGACTTCTTCGCGCCCAACTCGACCCGGTCCTTCGACCTCATCCTGCAACTGCGCCGCGAGGGCGACGCGGCCTACGGACGGCTCGACTTCACCCCGGCCGCCCTCGACCAGGCCGGCGCACGGCGCCTCACCGCCGACTTCACCCGTCTGCTCGGCGCCCTCACGGAGCGGCCCGACGCCCCGCTGCACACCTTCGCCGAACCCCACGTACGTCCCGCCGAAGGCCCCGTACCGGACGGGGACACCGACACCCTGCCGCCCACCGCGCGCGGGTCGTTCCCCGGACTCGCCGCCGCCGCGGCGACCGGCCCGGCGGCCGTCCCGGTCGTGCACTGTCCCGTCGAGCAGTTCCTGCCGACGCCCGCGGTCGCCGCGTACCGAGGCGCGGGCGGACGTGTCCTGCTGGACGTCGTCGACCCCGCCCTCGGACGGCTCGGCGTGTGCGACTGGCGGGCGCGGGACCCGTACGGCATATGGCTCACCGACCCGGCGCCAGGCCGCCCGCTGCGGGTGACCGACCCCGAGGGGCGCACCCTGCCCCGGGGGATCGCGGGGCTGCTGGGCGTCGGCGACGACCCGCGCCCCGGTGGGTTCCGTGCCTGGATCGACGCGGACGGCCGGGTCCGGCTGCTGGGCACCGCGGACCAGGTGCGGCAGTGGGTCGGGCGCACCCTGGACCGTGCCGAGGCCGAGACGGTGCTCGCCGCGCTGCCCGGGGTCCAGGAGGCCGCGGTCGTGACCGGCGACGGCGGGGCGCTGCGGGTCCGGGCCGCCGTGGTGCCGACCGCGGGCACCGACCCCGACCCCCGTGTGTGGCGCCGGGCCGTGCGCCGCGCCTGGCCCGCGGGCTGGCCGCCGCCCACCGTGCACGTCCTCGACCGGCTGCCCCGGCTGGCGTCCGGGCGGGTCGACGGCGCCGCGCTCGCGGCGGCGCTGGAGAAGTGACGTACGGCCAATGACGTACGAGTGGAGATGAGCCCCGGGCGGCCCGCGCCGCCGCCCGGGACCCGTCAGTCCGTCAGCCCCAGCAGATGCAGCTGTTCGCGGGCCTCGGGTATGTCGAACGCGCCCATCGACTCGCACAGCCCCAGCGTGTGCCGGCCCGCGTCCCGTACGCCGGCCGCCAGGACCTCCTCGCGATAGCAGTCGCGCAGCACCTCCTCGGCCAGGTCGGCGCTCACCCCGGCCGTGTGCAGGGCCGACCGCACCGGGTCGAGGTCAGGGCGCAGACAGTCGTCGACGAAGTGCGGCATGGCGCACGCCACCTTCACGCGCGCCGCCGGCGACAGACTCGCCCACAGTTCCTTGAAGTAGCGGGTGAAGTAGGCGTGGTGGTGCACCTCGTCGCGGACGTGGTCACCCACGACCTCGCGCACCACCCGGAACACCGTCTCGTCGCGGGGGATCCGCGCCAGCATCCGGGTCACCACGGTCTCGAAGGCGACGACCTGGAGGATGTGGGCCAGCGAGCCGTGGTCCGGCAGGAATTCATGGCCCGTACGGTCCAGGCGGGCCATGCGCGGCGCGAAGTCGTACGGCAGTACCGGCACCGCCGTGGTCTTCTCCACCTGTTGCACCACGTCCAGGCTGAACAGGGCGTGGTAGGCCTCGTCGCTGTAGATCTTGAACGCGTCCAGCCGGGCGCCGGGCCCGAGGTCGACGTCGGTCTCGCCGTGCGCCACCATCGCCGCCCCCCGGTTGACCACCTTGGTCTCCAGGTGCGAGGTGAACAGCATGTACTGGTAGAAGTGCTGGGTGAGCAGCGCCTGTCGGGTGTCCGCGCCCAGGCCGGCCAGTCCCTCGTGGTGCAGATGCGGGACCAGATGCTCGGGGAACACCTTCAGTCCGGCCTCGCGGTCCTCCTGGAGCATCCGGCGCGGGCCGCCGCGCACCCCGGCGTTCTCGTACCAGTCGGCGGCGACGCGGGGCTCCGTCATGACCGTCCTGTTCGCTCGGTGAACGCCGCCGCGACCTGCTCCACCGCGGGGGACGCGAGCACCTCGATGTGCGTCCCGGGCACCCGGCACAACTCCAGCGCCCCGCCGAGGCCCTCCCAGCTCGCGGCCAGCGCCTCCGGGTAGCCGGCCGGGTTGTCCGCGCACAGGAAGAGCTGGAGGGGCGCGGTGGTCTTCGCCGGGGCGCACTCGGCCACCAGGCCGAGCAGCCGGGCCCAGTCCTCCAGCATGCGGGCGGCCTGGGCCGCGGGTGTGTCGCGCAGGAGGTCCAGGTCGACGCCGAAGCGCCGCATCAGCAGCCGTTGCTCGGCGGTGGTCCCGAGGACACCGGTGCCGTCCCTCAGGACCGAACCGGCGAGCGCGAGCAGTTCCGCGGAGGTGGCGGACATGCGCTCGGCGTCCTCGGCGGTGCGCTGGGCGAGGGAGTCCAGGAGGGCCACCAGGGCGACGTCGTGGCCGAGTTCGGTGAGCCGGTCGGCGACCGAGTGGGCCAGGACACCGCCGAGCGACCAGCCCAGCAGGGCGATCCGGCGACCGGGCAGGGCGTCGGCCAGGGTGGTGGCGTACCGGTCGACGAGGTCCGGGTAGGCGGTGTCGTCGGGGTGGGCGCCCGCGACCCGCTCCAGGCCGACCACCTCGGTGTGCTCGGGCAGGAGACCGACCAGCGGCGCGTAGCACATGAGGGTGCCGCCGACCGGGTGGATCAGGGCCACCGCCACGTCCGAGGGGTCGCCCGCGGGAGTGCGCAGGCGCACCAGACCGGCGGGGTCGGCGGTGCCGTCCTCGGCGAGGGCCCGGGCCAGGGCGGCCACCGTCGGGTTGTTCATGAAGACGCCGACGCCGAGCGGGCGGCCCAGCTCCTCGGCGACCCGTGCGACCAGCCGGACCGCCAGCAGCGACTGGCCGCCGTAGTCGAAGAAGTTGTCGTAGCGGCCGAGTCCCGGCACGCCGAGGAGCTCCTCGAACAGCTCCACCAGCCGCCGCTCGACGGCATCGCGCGGAGCGTCGTCGGCGGCTTCCTCCGGCGCCCCCTCGGCCGGTTCGGGGACGGCGGCCAGCGCGGCCGGGTCGGGGCGGCCGTCCGCCCCGGTGGGGATCTCGTCCCGTACGACGACCCGCTGCGGCAGCAGATGCGCCGGCACCCGGGCCTGCAGATGGGCCGACAACTCGCGCGGCGTGGGCGGTTCGACACCCGGGCGCGGCACGGCACAGGCGACGAGCTGTTCACCGCCGCCGTGACTGGCGCCGGGTGCCGCGTCCATGGCGCCGGATGTCCCGTCCGCGGGGTCGGCCTCCCCGTCTGTGGCACCGGGTTTCGTGTCCGTCCCGGACCCTCTGGCCGTGGCGCCCGGCCGCCCCTCCGCGGCCCCCGGCCTTCCGCCTGCGGCACCCGGCCTTCCGTCCGCGGTGTCCGGACTCCCGTTCGTGGCACCCGGCCTTCCGCCTGCGGCACCCGGTCTTCCGTCCGCGGTGTCCGGACTCCCGTTCGTGGCCTCCGGCTTTCCGCCTGCGGCACCCGGTCTTCCGTCCGCGGTGTCCGGACTCCCGTTCGTGGCACCCGGCTTTCCGCCTGCGGCACCCGGTCTTCCGTCCGCGGTGTCCGGACTCCCGTTCGTGGCCTCCGGCACCCGCACCACCACGGCGGCCAGCACACCCGGATGAGCCTCCAGGGCCGCCTCGACGGGGTCGCGCCACAGCTCGAACCGTCCGTCCGCGGCGAACCGGCCGCGCTCCCCGGTCGGTACCGGCCGCCCGTCGGCCGGGTCCGCGGTGTGCACGGCGCCGTGGAAGCCGAGCGGCAGCGGCCGCCCCCGTCCGTCCAGCACCTGCCGGCCGCTCGCGGTGCTCAGCTCCCGCACCCGCGCCCGCTCCTCGGCGTCCATCAGGTCGATGTCGCCGACCGGCGCGTCCGGGTCCGCCAGCAGCCCGCCGAGCAGCCGCAGGAACACCGTGGTCAGCCGTTCGGCCGTGGCCCGGGAGAACCGCTGCGCGCTGAAGGCGAAGTCGCCCTTGAGCACCCCGTACTCGTGCAGCAGGGTCAGCGCCAGATCGAAGTGCGAGGTCGGCCACGGGAACGGCAGCGGCTCCACCGTCAGGCCCGGCAGGCTCCAGTCCTGCTCGACCTTGCGCCGGTTGAAGACCAGCGCCACCTGGAACAGCGGGTTGCGGGTGGACTCCCGGGACGGCCGGACCGCGTCCACGACCGTCTCGAAGGGCACGTGCTGGCGTTGCAGGCCCTCGAGCACGGTCCGCCGGGACGCCTTGAGCAGCGCCGCGAAGCTCTGCCCGGGGTCGACCGTGCCGCGCAGCACGACCGTGTTCTGGAAGAAGCCCACGGTATGGGCGAACCGCTCGTCGACCCGGCCGCTCATCGGCGTGCCCACGGCGATGTCCTCGGCGCCGGTCCACCGGTGCAGCAGCACCAGCAGCGCGGCGTGGAACACCATGAACTCCGAGACCCGGTGGGCGCGGCTCACCTCCGCGACGCGTGCCGAGACGGCCTCGGGCACGGTGAAGCCGACCCGGTCGCCGGTGAACAGGCCGTGGTCCTCGGGGACATGCTCCTCGGGCAGTGGCAGCACCGGCATCCCGGCCAGCCGCTCCCGCCACCAGTCGAGGCCCTTCGGATCGGGCTCGGCCAGCAGTCCGGCGCAGAACTCGGCGTACTGGTGCTCGGGGCCCGTCCCGGGTACGGCGGCGGGATCCTCGTAGAGCCGGTGCAGTTCGCCGGCCAGCGCGGTCGCCGCGATCTCGTCGATGATCAGATGGTGGAAGCACAGCGACACCGCGTGCTCCTCGCCACCGAGCTCCACCACGTCCACCCGCATCAGAGGGCCGCGCACCACGTCGAAGGGCCGGCCCGCGTACCGCACGACCTCCGCGGCCGCCCGGGTCAGGTCCGCGCCCGGCAGCGAGGTCCAGTTCACCTCGACCCGGGGCGCCGCGTCCGCGGGGTGGATCAGCTGGAGCACCTGCCCGTCGCTCTCCCGCACCGTCAGCCGCAGCGCCTGATGCCGGGTCACCAGCACGTCCACCGCGCGCTGGAGCCGCTCACGGTCCAGCCTGCCGCGCACCCGCAGCACGATCGGCACGTTGTACACCGCGCTGTCCGGGGCCAGACAGTGCAGGAAGTACACACCTCGCTGCTGGGGTGTCAGAGGCAGCACCACGGGGGCGCCGGTCATGGGGTTCTCCTTCGGAAGGTGCGGGCGCGGCGGTACGTCACTCCGCGGCGGCGGGCGCGGAGTGCGGCTGCGCGGTGGTGGGCCGCGGCGCGGCGGGGAAGGCGCGCATCCGCAGGGCGAGGTAGCCGGAGCCGCCCAGGACCAGGACGGTCATCACACCCAGCAGCACCCGGAAGTCGACGCTCGCCACCAGCGCGGCGCTGGTGAACACGGCCAGCACCTGGGGCGCGGTCGCGAGCATGCTCGCCGCCGAGGCGACCCGGCCCTGGAGCTGGTCGGGGGAGTTGCGCTGCACGGAGGTGTACAGGCCGACGACCGCGCCGGGGATGCCCAGGCCGATCACGAAGACACCCGCAAGCGCCGCCACCACGCCGGGCAGGACGAGCAGGGCGCAGCCCAGGCCCATGGTGCCGAGCCCGAACACGGTCAGCATCGCCTCCCGGCCCGGTCCCATCCGCTTGAGCACCCGCACCCCGGCGAGGCCGCCCAGCACCGAGCCGACGCCCTTGACGACGGTGAGCACCCCGACGAACGACGCGCTGCGATGCAGACCCTCGTCGGCGACGGCGTAGATCAGTGTCTCGATGAAGCCGAAGCCCAACAGGCCGAGTCCCATGGCCAAGGAGACCGCGCGCAGCTGCGGGGTGCGGGCCAAGTGCCGTACCCCTGCCAGGAGTTCCTGGGCGAGCTTGCCGTCCGGCCGCTGCGGCTCGGGCTCGTCGACCTTCACCGCCAGCACGCACAGGGCGCACGCCAGGAACGTCACGACTTCCAGCCCGGCCACGGCACGCGGCCCGACCCAGGTGTACAGCGCCGCGCCGACGGCGGGCGCGACGAGCATGCCGCCCTCCTGGAGCGTGCGCATCAGCGCGTTGGTGGGGCCCAGTTCCTCGGCCGGCACCAGCCGGGTGAGCAGCGCGCTGCCCGCCGCGTTGTGCATGCCGACGCCCAGGCCGATGCCGAACAGCACCAGGTACAGCAGCCACGCCTGGTCCTTGTCGTGGACCAGGAAGGCCAGGCACACCCAGCCGGCCAGCGCGAAGTTGATCAGCGCGATCAGTGGCCGGCGCCGGTAGCGGTCCACGACCAGTCCGAGGAACGGGGCGCCGAGGCGGGGCAGCACATAGGCGGCGAAGGCCAGTCCGGCCGCGCCGTTGGAATCCGTCAGGTCCTTCATCCAGATGCCGAGCGCGATCCACAGCGCGGCATCGCCGAACAGCGAGACGGATGTCCCGGCCAGCCACAGCCGTACGTTCCGCCGGTTCGGAGCGGTCGCCGGCGCTCCGCCCCCGGCGGTGTCAGAGCCGGTCGCCATGTGCCTTCTCCAGTTCCGTGACGAGCTCCCCGATCGTGGGGTGGTCGAACACCGTCAGTACGTCGATCGCGAAGCCGAGCCGCTGTTCCAGCAGGGCGGTGAGCCGGGTGGCCACCAGGGAGTCGCCGCCCAGGTCGAAGAAGTCGTCGTCGGGCCCGATCCCGTCGATGCCGAGCACCTCGGTCCAGACCGCGGTGACGGTGTCCGCGAGCCGGTCGCGCACCTCAGACATAGTTCTCCTTACGTCGCCAGTCGGGGGTCGGCAGGGCGTTCCGGTCGACCTTGCCGTTGGCGGTCACGGGCAGCGTGTCGACGGCCGCGAAGAGCGTCGGCACCATGTACTCGGGCAGCTCGCGCCGGAGTCGGGCGCGCAGTGCGCGACGGTCCAGCGGGCTGGTGAGGGTGACCCAGGCGACCAGTTTCGGATCGCCCACGAGGTTGGTGCGTACGCCCACCGCGGCCTGGCCGATGGGCGGGTACTCCGCGAGCAGGTTCTCGATCTCGCCGGGTTCCACGCGGTGGCCGAGCAGCTTGACCTGGCCGTCGATCCGGCCGAGGAACTCGTGGACGCCGTCGGCCCGTTGGCGGGCCAGGTCGCCGGTGCGGTACCAGGTGCGGCCGTCGGTGTCGGTGACGAACCGCTCGGCGGTCAGGTCGGGGCGGCGCCAGTAGCCGAGGCCCACGCCAGCCCCGGCGATCCACAGTTCACCCTCGGTGCCCTCGGGCACGACTGCCCCGGAGCCGTCCCGCAGTTGGGCCTCGGTGCCCTGGACGGGGACGCCGATCGGGACCGAGCGGGGGAACTCCTCGTCCGGTGCGATCCGGTGGCACAGCGAGAAGGTGGTGGCCTCGGTCGGGCCGTAGCCATTGACGATCCGCAATTCAGGGGCGGCCGCGCGAAGTCGCCGGACGTGCTCGACGGACAGCACGTCACCGCCCGCCAGCAGCACGCGCAGCGAGCTCAACGACCCCGCGTCGAAGTCGATCTGACGGTGGAACAGCGCCGCGGTCAGCCACAGAACCGTGATGCCCCGCTCCCGCAGCAGTCCGCCCAGCCCGTCCGCACCGAGCGGCCCGGCCGGCGCCACCTCCAGCCGGGCGCCGTTCAGCAGGGCGCCCCAGATCTCGAAGGTCGCCGCGTCGAAGGCGGCCGGGGCGAGCTGGAGGAGCCGGTCGTGGCCGTCCAGGGTGACGTAGTTCGGCTCGTGAACGAGGTTCAGCACGGCCCGGTGCGGCACGAGCACGCCCTTGGGGCGGCCGGTGGAGCCGGAGGTGTACATGACGCAGGCGACGTCTTCGGGCCCGGTCCGCGGGGCGGGGGCGGCGGCGTCCGCGGGGTGCCCGGCACGGGGTACGGAGACGCCGGGGGCCGCCGGTGCCGTGGCATCCGTCGGGGGCACGGGTACGTCATGGGGTGTCCGTGCCGCCGTATCCGTCGGCGCCTCGCCGGACCGGCCGACCAGCAGCACCGGCACCTCATGCGCCGCCAGCACCCCGGCCCCCACCTCGTCGCACAGCGCCAGCCGCACCTCCGCGTCCGCGACGATGCCCGCCAGCCGGGCCGGCGCCTCCCCGAGATCCACCGGGAGATACGCCGCCGAAGCCTTGAGGATCGCGAGCAGGCCCACGACCAGCGACACCGACCGCTCCACGCACACCAGCACCCGGTCACCGGGCACCACCCCGCACGCGACGAGCGCGTCCGCCCACGCGTCCGAGCGACGATCCAGCTCACCGTAGGTCAGCGCCTCACCCGCACCACCGACGGCAACCGCCTCCGGCGCCCGGACGACCTGACGACGGAAGGCCTCGGTGATGCTGAGGCACGGGGCGATCATGTCCGCCCCACCTGCCGGGCGCGGTCGTGGAAGGGCCGCTGCCGGTTCCCGTCCGCTGCGTTGATGGTGATCGGTCCGGGCGTCGCGGCCGGCCGGTGGCGGTGGGTCTCGGGAACGCTGTTGTGAGGGGTGGTCATCTGCGTCCCACCTGCTCGGCGTGGTCGTGGAAGGGGTGCGGTCGGTTCTCGTCCGCCGCGTTGATGGTGATCGCTTCGGGCGTCGCGGCCGGCCGGTGGCGGTGGGTCTCGGGAACGCTGTTGTGAGGGGTGGTCATCTGCGTCCCACCTGCTCGGCGTGGTCGTGGAAGGGG